>JBFHPN010000070.1:0-7961 GCA_041592735.1 Oleiphilaceae bacterium
ATATAGGCACTTGTCGATGCAAGGTATATGATGAACGCTTTGACTACTTGCCGGAATGTCTTGATCTAAGCCCGCAAACATTTCAGGCGGCATTGCCCTGGTTACCGCCAACTTGCTCTTATAAGCGCGTCTATGAAGGGCTGCCATTGCCTGGATGGCACCCCCTGTTGGCAGAGAATACAGAGGACCGTCACCTGCTTGGGCATACTGCAAGTGCCTTTGCCATCTCTGAAAAACAGGTGCCAGAGGAAGACTGGGAAGATTATTTAATCGATATTATTCAGCTCGAAGACTAGAGCAGGAGGTTTTAAGTTGGAAGGCACGATCTATGTTTATGCCTGGTTGCTGTATTTACTGGCGGCCGTAGGGATAGTTTTGGTTTCTTGGAGATTAACGCGCCGTTTTACCATGCGTCGGACTCGCAGGACAATTCGCTCACTTATTGTGGTGATATTATTTACGCCGATCAATATAGGGCAGGATTCATTGTGGCTTGCACCAGCCTACTTGGTAGGCGCCTATGATTGGGTGCTGGGTGATTATTCCAGGGCGCAAATGGCAGCGTTTTATATGTCGGCCGCGTTTTCATTGTGTATTTTGTTGATTTTACTTGAATCTGTTCTGCGCAGAATCTTTAACATGGAGTACGGTAAATGATATCTCCCCAAGAAATAACCATTAAAGCCGGTCGCTACCAGCATTATAAAGGTCCGGAGTATCAAGTAATTGATGTTGTCAAACATAGTGAGACAGAAGAGTCGCTGGTGTTATACAGGGCCTTGTATGGTGAACAGGGTTTGTGGGTCAGGCCGCTTGAAATGTTTGTTGAAACGGTTGATCTGAATGGCCAACAGATTCCGCGCTTTCGTTATATAGGTGAGTAATCCCCGCTTGCTATAATTACCTCCTATCCTCTGGACTAATAAGTCACAGAAAAACAAAGACTAAGCCTCGTAACTTAGAATACACATTCAAAATCACATTGTTGTTACTGAAAAACCTGCTATAAATTATTTAAGTCCAAGAAAACTAACGTAAATGGTTTTTTCTGTATTTCAGTTTGATCAGGGGAATGTATGTCTATCTTACCTAAACTAGCCAGTAGCAGTTTTCTGCAAATCCGCTATAAGCAGCTTATTTGCAAACTGGCAGTCAGTATTTTTCTGTTGGGTAACGTCATTCCTGCTCTGGCTGAAGATGCCTCTCAAAAAGCGGATATCCGATTACTCATCGATATATCGGGAAGCATGAAAAAGAATGATCCCGCCAATTTACGCATTCCAGCGGTTTCCTTACTTACTGAGTTAATACCCGATGGCGATAAAGCCGGTGTCTGGACCTTTGGTCAGTGGGTTAATAACTTGGTGAAACATCAGAATGTTGATGATGCCTGGCGTAAGTATGCAAAGCAGGAAGCCAAAAAAATCAATTCAGTTGCATTGTTTACCAATATAGGTGGTGTCCTTGAAAAAGCCTCTGATGACTTTTATAAGAATGAGGCAGATTTTTCGAATACGCATTTTATATTGTTAACCGATGGCATGGTGGATATTGATCGAGATCCGCAAAAGAATGCCCTTGAGCGTGAGCGTATCCTGACGGATGTGGTTAAAAAAATAAAAGACAAGGGCGGTAAAATCCACGCGGTTTCGCTTTCCAGGAATGCTGACCAGTCCTTAATGGAAAAACTGGCCATTCAAACTGGCGGACATGCTGCAATCGCTGAATCACCTGAACAATTAACCAAAGTTTTTCTTCAGGCGCTTGATCAGGCTGTGCCAAGCGAGCAAGTACCGATTTCAGGAAATGAATTTGCCATTGATTCGAGTATAGAAGAGTTCACCGCGCTGATTTTCAGAAAAGCAGAGAGTGCCCCAACGCAGATTATCTCGCCTGATCAAACCAGTTACAGCTATGGAAAAAGCCAGCAGGATGTTAAATGGTATCAGGATCAGGGTTACGATCTGATTACGATTAGCCGGCCCCTAGAAGGCACCTGGACGATTAAAGCGGATCTGGAACCGGAGAGCAGAGTCACCGTCGTTAGTAATCTTCAGTTGAGTATGTCTAAGCTACCTGCCAACTTTTTTGCGGGTGAACATCTGGATGTGGAGGTCAGCTTTATTGAAGAAGGTAAGAGAGTGCAGAATCCGGATTTTCTATCCTTACTGGATGTTCAGTTACAGATCACGACAGAAGAAGGTAAAAGTGCCAGCAAGTCCATGTCTGAAGCTAATCAAACACCGGCTGATGGTATATTTCGAGAGTCTATCACCAAGTTGACTAACATTGGTCGCTATGAAGTTGGGGTTTTGGTGGATGGAAAAACCTTCCAGCGAAGCAAGAAACAGGTGGTTAATCTCAGAGCACCTTTCGATTTTGAATTTTCCGCAAAAACAGATAAACCCATCCCTTACTATGAATTGGTTGTCACCCCATTAAATGATTCCTTGTTGATGGATGAAACCAGCATTATTGTTAAAACCAGTTATCCTGATGACACTAGCTTAATCAGTGCGCTTGAACTGGATAAAGAAAAGCGCAAGTGGTACTTCCAGATAGCGCCCGATAAAGGCGATGGTGTCTACGAGGTGGCCGTCAAGGTTAAGTCTCAAACACGTTCAGATAAAGATTTCCAATTTAAGCCTCAACCGTTCGAAGCTGAATTTCCGATTCCGGTTGGAGCCGGTAACCGAATTGTGTCAATGAATCAGGCGGACCCGGAAACAGAACAGGAGCAAACACTTATTTCTCCTGAAAAAGCGTCTGTGGTAGAACAAGCCGTCGCTAAAGAACCCCCTGTGACGGCTCCCGAAATTCAAACTGAAGAAGCGCCTGTTGAAGAGGATTCTGAGCTTGCAGAAGAATCTGATTCTTTACTATGGATTATCATAGCGGCTGTGCTTGGAGGCTTAACAGCGATAGCGGCAGGGTTGTTTTTCTTTTTGAAGAAGCGCAAAGCATCAACGGATGAACCAGGTGAAATTTTAAGTGATGAGGATATAAAAGACATTGATGGCGGCAAAGATAATGTTGTACCGGTAGTCACTGAAACCTTTGATGAGCCGGCAGCAGAAGAACCTGTCATAGAGGAGCCTCTTGTTGAAACGGTCGATGATTCAGAAGAAATAGATGAAGATCTAGATTTTCAGGAGACCGAAGCACTACCAGACGAAGACGAATCCGTTCCTGTTCTCACCGAGGAAGATCAGGAAGCGATTGATCTGTCTGCAGATGATATTGTTGAATCTTTAGAGGAGTTGGCAGAAGAACCCGAGCCAGAAGTGGATGCCGTCGAAGAACTGGATGATATCGCAGAGCTTGCCGAAGCGATTGAAGACGCTGCAGATGAAGCAGAAGAACCGTTGCCGCCAGAAGTTGAAAAAGCACTCGATATAAATGACGATGATGATGACGAAGAAGAATTCAACCTCGAAGATTTCGATATAGGTGATACCGATGATCTGCCGGATCCTGATGAAAAACCCTAGTTATCGCTAAGACGCTAGACTTAAACCATAGGATCACAGCGTAAGGTATTTTAAGCTAAACCTGGCGCTATACAGAATGGTCATAATCGTGTTTCATCTTCCCATGATTCATCAGGCTGTGGTACAGTCCCATATCAAACTTTTAAGAGTAAGGCCATGCGTCCGCTTTATTACTTGCTGATACTGCTTTGTCTGGTGAATCCGCCTTTGGTTAATGCTGCTCACTCTTTAGGGCACGTAACGACTAACGCTGGGCAGGAAACGACTAATCTTTCAGAAGAATTGTCTCAAAGTCGAGTAAGCCTTCTTCCTTGCCATACAAACGACGCAGAACCAGACATTCCACATCTTGACCAAAGCAAGCTGCTCAATTCCTCAACAGAATTTACAAAATCACTCTCTTCATGTTGTGATGATCAATCTCAGTGTAATGACAAACTGTGTCATTCAGTGGGCATTGGTTTGCAACAAACCAGTTTTTCCCATCCCAGCGCAATGCCTGGATATGTCTTTTCTCCGTCTTTATATACCAGTTATATCTATCCTCAGATCGGGCCACCCCCCATTTTTTAGTTACCTCGTTTAAATTTATAGTGACCAGAGCCATGTTTTTTAAAATTGGTGATAGCTGGTCAGGTTTAATTGATTGCTCAACCATTATGTTGCGCCATACAGGTGACTTATGAATCTACCTATCCGTTTGTTTTATCCATGCCTGTTATTTACGTGCATGTCGATGAACACGTTGTCCAGTTCTGCTGAATCGTTATTTGAGCCTGGCACAACTGAACATACCAAGATTAATCAGGGCTACTTAAGCAAGCATCTCTCGTTGTCTCTGGCCTTGCAGAATGTTCTAAAGAATGACTATCAACTCACACGAAGCAAGTTAGAGGCTTCCGCCTTGGCGGCGGAAGCTGAATCGAAAAATGTGCTGCCAGATCCGGTTTTATTTGCTGGCATACAGAATATTCCTGTCAATAGCTTTGATCTGGATCAGGAGGCGATGACGCAATTGCGTGTTGGTGTGAAACAGATGTTTCCAAAAGGAGATAGTTTAAATTTACAAAAATCGATAGTGCAACACGCAGAAAATGAACAAAATTTCTTGTATCAACTAAGGGTATTATCTCTGCGTCAGCAAACCGAGATAACCTGGCTTGAAGCCTGGTATTGGCAAAAGAGCCAGACATTGATTGAGGCAGATCGGGTATTTCTAACACAAATGCTGGAATTCATGCAGTCAGTTTATCAATTGGGCGGAAATAATCAGAGTGATTTATTGGGCGCCGAACTTGAGCTTATCAAGTTGGATGAAACCTTATTGGATGCGCAAAGACAGTATCAGCAATACAGACAGTCATTAAATGCCTTGGCCAATGTTGTTATGAGCCAGCCCCTTTTAGATGATAGCTTGATTCATCTGCCCAAACAGGAAATACCCAAAGACGATGTGCTCTCAGCGGTGTTAGCGTCTCATCCCGCTTTTCAGGTGGCAGAAGAAAATAGTGCGCAGTTGCTAAAAAAAGTCACCCTGTCGGAGCAGGACTTTAAACCGCAATGGGGGCTCGAGTTGAGTTATGGATTGCGTGATGATATGCCTGACGGGACAGACAGAGCAAACTTACTAAGTGCGGGGTTAAGTGTGCAACTGCCCTTGTTTTCGCGCCCTCAAAAGACGCAGGCTGTACGGGCGCTTAAATATAAACATGCGGCTTCTGAAAATAAACGGCAAGCTTTATTCCAACAAGTGCGTTTTGATCTCAGAAATCTGGGCGAACAATATCAGACCACACTTGCTCAGCGACAACTTTATGAAACTAAAATTCTGCCGACCCTAAGCAAGCAAAAAGATAGTGCCATTCAAAGTTATCAAGCGGATAAAGGTGATTTTAAGGTCGTTACAGATTTATACCTGAAAGAGCAAAGCACACGCATTAAATACCAAAGACTACGCGTCAATGAGCAAATACTGTTATCTAAAATTAATTACTGGCTATCCCCGATGCTTGCTTCAGCCAATGCTTATCAAACCTCATCAGAATCATATGCCAGCCAGTCGTTAATGGAGCATCAACCATGAAAACCATGTTATTAATTCTTATTATATTCATCCTGGGTGGTATAGCCGGTGCATTGCTTATAAACCACTATCCGGCATTGCATCTCATGGATCAACAAAGTTCAACAGCCGTGGAGAGCACAGAGAAAAAGCCGCTTTATTGGGTGGCGCCAATGGACAAAAACTACCGACGAGATGGCCCCGGGCTTTCACCAATGGGTATGGAACTTATACCGGTTTATGCAGATGATGCAGAAAGTGCAGAAGGCGAAGTGCGTATTTCACCTGTTGTGGAAAATAATCTGGGCGTAAAAACTGCTGAGGTTAAACGTGGTGATCTGATCCGTCCTATAGAAACCATCGGTACCGTGCAGTTTGACGAGAGCCGGATCACGCATCTGCATAGCAGGGTTGAAGGCTGGATTGAGGTTTTAAATATTTCCTCGGTGGGCGATAGAGTCAAACGAGGCCAAACGCTTTATGAATTGTATTCGCCTGCGTTAGTCAATGCGCAAGAAGAATATCTGGCTGCTTTGCGGAGTGGTAATAGCAATCTTATTAATGCGTCTAAATCCCGTTTAGTTGCACTGGGCTTAGATCATGCCCATCTGCAACGCTTGGATCAGCAACGCAGAGTTGATCAACGAGTCAAGGTCCTGGCCGAGGTTGATGGTGTCGTTAAGGCCATGATGGTCAGGCAAGGCATGTTTATCAAACCTGCGACCGAAATAGCATCAATTGCGCCACTGGACAGTGTCTGGGTGGTCGCAGACGTGTTGGAGCGTCAGAGTGGTCTGGTAGAGCTGCAGCAAGTTGTCGACGTTACGTTCAACGCTCTGCCTGGGCAAACCAGGAAAGGCAAGGTGAGCTATATCTATCCGGAGCTCAATCCCTTTTCACGCACCCTGCAGGTACGTGTCAAACTGGATAATCCAGGAGACAGTTTAAAACCAAATATGTTGGCACGTTTAAGTATTCAAGCCGGTCGAATAAACAATAGCGTCATTATACCCAGGGCGGCTTTGATCAAAGCAGGCACTCATCAACGTGTGGTTAAAGCCTTAGGGGAAGGGAAGTTCAAGTCAGTACTGGTGGAAGCCGGTATTGAGGGGCACGATGCTGAAACCAATGAGGCCGTAGTTCAGATAGTGAAGGGCATAGCTGCCGGTGATCGGGTTGTAAGCTCTGCGCAATTTCTTATCGATTCAGAATCCAATATCGATGCAGAACTACAGCGCATGCAACAACATGAGATGCATAATCATGACGCGCCAAAAAGCAATGAGCCAAAAAATATAGTGTGGACTAAAGGGATTATTAATAGTGTTATGCCCGGTCATGCCATGCTCAATATTACCCATGACGCTATACCGGAATGGGATTGGCCAGAGATGCGCATGAATTTCGATGTTGCTGCAGGCATTGATATTCAACCCTTGAACCAGGGAGAGACGATTCGCTTTAGTATACAAAAACAGGCTGGAGGAAACTTTTCAATCATTGACATTCAGGCTCTGGAAACGAAAAAAGAAGAGGTGCATCACCATGATCATTAATGTTTTGGTGAAAGCTTTTCTATGCGTTATGTGTAAGGAGAGCCAGACATGATTAGTGCAGTTATTCATTGGTCGATACACAACCGGGTACTGGTGTTACTGGCCACACTCATGCTGGCTGCTACAGGTGTTTATTCGCTCAAACAAACACCGGTGGATGCAATTCCGGATTTGTCAGACGTGCAGGTAATCATTAAGACAAGTTATCCGGGGCAGGCCCCTCAAGTGGTTGAAGATCAGGTTACGTACCCATTAACCAGCGCCTTGCTTTCAGTTCCGGGGGCGGTGACGGTTCGCGGATTTTCCTTTTATGGCGACTCCTATGTTTATGTTATTTTTGAGGATAACACGGACCTCTACTGGGCGCGTTCCCGCGTGCTTGAATATCTCAATCAGGTTGCTGCAAATTTACCGGCAAATGCCCGGCCTCAATTAGGGCCGGATGCGACGGGGGTGGGCTGGATATACATCTATGCGCTTAAAGATACCACCGGGCAGCATGATCTGGCAGAGCTGCGAAGCCTGCAGGACTGGTTTTTGAAGTATGAATTACAAACTATCCCGGGCGTGTCAGAGGTTGCTACGGTGGGCGGCATGGTCCGCCAATATCAAATTGAAGTTGATCCTGCCTTGCTGCGCGCGCATCAAATCCCGCTTTCATTGATTAGTCTGGCTGTTAAAAAAGCCAACCAGGAGAGCGGTGCTTCAGTGATTGAAATGGCAGAAGCCGAATACATGATCAGAGTAAGTGGCTATTTGCAATCAATCGAAGATATTGAATCCATTCCACTTGGCGCAGATAAACAAGGCGTCCCCTTGCGTTTGAAAGATGTTGCGCGGGTGAGTCTGGGC
>JBFHPN010000071.1:0-7932 GCA_041592735.1 Oleiphilaceae bacterium
CTGCGTCTTATTTGTATTGGTAGCGTTATGTGAGTTCAACATTCTACTCCAGTTTAGCTTATCAATTTGTTCTGTTTTTGTGATCCGTCAGTAAATTTGAGGCTTTACTTTGGTTTCTGTCAGGGATGTCTTGTGGAAGGTAAATTGAGAATTAATTCGCATAAGAAAGATAAAGTTTCAAAAATGTTCAAATGCGAACATTAATTTTACTATAATGCTCGATCTTAATCTTGGCCATGCCCAGCTTGGTTGTTTCTTTTGAGATCAGATACGGATGACTATGAATACACAAGAATTATTGATTGATGCGGTTTCAGAAAAGCAAATGGCTTTGTCTGAGATCGAACGGCTAGAGCATGAAGCTGATTATGAAGCTCTGATTAAGGCAGTCAAAGACGCAATTAAACAGGATAGTGCTGTCTTGTCCAATCCTGCTGTAAAACGCTGGTGTGGCATGCGCTGGCGCAATTTGTTTTTGAATGAAGCAGTTCAGGATACAGTGGCGCTAAAAAAAGCGGATAAGTCCAAGCTGCTTGGTCGAAAAGATAAGCGACCTGCTAAACAAAAGATTGCAGAGCGTTATCTGCGCGGAGATGAGCTGCGAGAGTGGTCTTATGAAATGCCTGCTTTTCAAAAGCCCAAAAAGGCGCTTAAAACAAGTCTGATCTTTTCACCGGGCTTACTCAACGGGATGTTGCCCGTGCGCGCCTTTCAAACAGCGTTGCCAAAAATAGAGGCAGACTTAGGCATTCGCGTTATCCGTGCAGATAATCATCCTATGCGCGGTTGTCAGGAAAATGTTGAGGATCTGGTTGCGGCGATAGAGAAGGGTATCGGATTGTCTGCCAGTGCCCAGGAAATTCCCGAAGTGGCGCGTAAACCGGTGAAAGATTTTATATTGATAGGCTACAGTAAAGGTGCGCCGGATATTTATCATTTACTGGTTAGCAGGCCTGATCTGATTCCCAGAATCCGCTGTATTTTTAACTGGGGTGGCGCTATTGGCGGCTCCTATCTGGCCAATGATATTTATCAGTCCCTTAAAGATATGGATATCCCTCGGGCTGAAAAAGCACTGGCCAATGTGCTTTCGATCGTGTCGCCTGCGATTAATCTTAAATCCGGTACCTTTCGGCGGATAGACGAATATAACATCAAGCAAGCGCTGCATGATTTAACTACTGATGCGCGTGATGCCTTCTTTAAAGAAAACAAAGCTTTTTTCGAAAACCTGAAAATTCCTGTGTTTAACATTACGGGCTCCACCTCGGTTACGGAAGTGCCGTATTTTTCTATGCAGGGAGTGATGGAGGTTAACCGTTATGATTCAAATAACGATATGCAGTTAACCCAGGCTCAGGCTAAATTACCGGTACCAATGGCGACCGACCTGGCGATGTTAAGAGCTCACCACTGGGATATGTCTTACGATCCATTCCCACGCTTGATGCGTTTTGGTTCGCCTAATCTGGATCACCCTTTCCCTAAAGAAGCGGCGATGAAGGCAATGATCATGCTGGGTATTGAATTAGGTTTGATCAATTAGTGCCTTCAAATGAAGGTGGCCAGATATTCTGCCTGCCTTGAATTAATATGCGGACAACGCGGCATTAGGATGACGTCAAGGCCGACTGACTTAGTCGGCCTTGTTTATTTCAGTTGCTTGAGGCTTTGCTTTTTCGTTTTTCGGCCAGGATACCTGAACCCAGATCGGGTGAGGCAATGACCCTTTCAAGCTCTTCAAACTCTTCATAAATATACTTTCCAAGTATATCCAGATCCGGCAGGAAGTCTGCTGCACCGATGATCCCGAAATCCAGTTTACCGTTATAGGAAAACATAGTGACATTTAAACGATGCCCGGGGCCAAGTGTACTCACCGGATACCAGCCTAATAACTCAGCGCCTTCCAGATACAAAGGTTTTTGAGGGCCAGGAACGTTTGACACAATGGTATGTGACAAGGCCGGTAAAAGCTCATTGGCATTTGCCAGATCAAAAAGTTGAGCAACGCCGTTGGTGACCAGTGAATAGGCTTGAATACTGACAGCAGGAGATTCATCGATCTGATGTCGAACGGCTTGCAGGGATACACCGATTTGTCTAAGACGAATGATGGGGTCATCGGTTTTAGGGGCGAGTGTTGTGGCGACTAAGCCAATCTGATTGCCGCCTACTTTGGCGTCTTCTTTCCGTAAACTAACAGGCATAGTGATCGTTAGTGTTCCGTTTAAAGGATGACCAATATGTTCCAGGTAACGATGCAGTGCGCCATCCAGACAGGTGAGCGCAATATGGTTTAAGGTGTTGCGAGTAATTTTTCGCAAATAATTGACGCGATCCAAAGGTAGCGATGAAGTGGTAAAGGTACGTCGAGAGGTCACGGGGCCTGTGAGTGGGGTTGGTGCCGCTGTAAAAGGCAGCGAGATGGCGTTTTTGGTTAGTCCCACGGCTTCAAGGCATAGCTGGGTGGAGATACGGGATAATCCATACATCGCTTTCAGGTTACCCGTTGCCGTCCCCATGAGTTTGTCCATGAGTGTGGGCTTTTTGCGTCCGGATTTTTTGTTGTAGGGGTTGTCGGTTCTGGCCCAAAAGGGAGGCCGGCCTTTTTCTGTCGGTTCTGAACTCAGGGTTCGCTCCATAATCTTACCGGCGGAAATTCCATCCAGAACGCTATGATGAAAACTGAAATAAATGGCAAAGCGTCTGTCGGATAAGCCTTCGATAAAAAAGCATCGCCATAATGGTTTTGTCAGGTCGAGCCTTGGTTCATGCAGGGCAGACACCAGTGCATTTAATTCAGCGTCGGTGCCTTCTTTTAAACTCAGAAAAAACACATGATCTTTGGCTTTGAAATTTTTTGCTTCGTCCCAATAGGGGGCTAAGGGGTTTTTGGCATTGAGGATAAGATTGTAAGGGGCGCAAACTGTATCTACCGTCACCCAGCTTTCATAGAGTTTTTTGACAAAGTTTTTTGAGGCGCGTGCAGGCAGCTTGTAGGTTTGCATGCCGGCAATATGTTTTGGGCTTTCTTTGGTTTCGGTGATGAGGAAACCGTTATCGACAATCGTAAGCGGGCGTTTGGCCATAATCTTAGTTCCTGGTTTTTTGTTGGGGCGCAATCTTTGAGTTTAATACACATATGACGGGCTTGCCTGTGATTGGCGCTTGTTTTGAGGAAATCGGATAAATATCTTGATTGTCAGGCATGTTTAAGTAAAAAATGAGGCTAACGTTAACGCCCTAGAAAGAGAAAATACTGTGAGTAATCAAGATGCCATGTCTCCAGACTACAACATACCTCCTGAAGTCAAAGCGCTTGATAATGCTTTGTTTTCCCTGGTCAGTAATATCGATATCCTCGATGCGGTCTCACCGTTAAATTACCGCGATGAGCGCAAGGCATTTTTCGAAGGCCATTATTCCAAGGTGCCTAATTTTATTTATAAAAAAAGCAACATTGACGCATTTAGCCTTAAGCGCAGCTTGTTTAATTTGCCGATTGAAAGCATTAAAGATGATGATTTACGCCTGATTTATCAGGATATTATTGATTCCTATGTCGATAAAATTGACCAGTTCAAGTCTATTGGGAGTGGTGATTTTTTATATGACTCGCTGCGTTATTACGGTGAGCCTTCCGAAAAGGACATCCGCAATGCCCACTTTGTTTTGCATCTGCCAGAGAATGCTACGGCAGAGGATAGGGAAACCGTTCTTGATGCCTCTGAGATTGAAAACCTGTTGGGCAATTTCGCTGCGGAGCGAGGGTATGAATTTGTCTTGAAAAAAGATGATTCCATGATTGCAAATGCCCTGGTTAGTGGTACTACCATTAAAATTAACACCAATGCAAAGGTTAATGAAACAGAAGCGATGGCGCTGGCGCATCATGAAGTGGGGGTGCATCTGGTGACCACCTTGAATGGCCGGGCGCAACCGCTGAGATTACTTTCTATTGGATGTCCGCTAAATACCATGACGCAGGAAGGCATGGCGATACTGGCCGAATATCTGGCAGGGTGTTTAACTGTAAAGCGTCTTAGGGTGCTAGCCTTGCGCGTGCTGGCTGTGGATTCCATGTTGCGCGAAAAAAACTTCCGGACCACTTTTTTGATGTTGAAAGAACAATATCATGTGTCTGATGAGCAGGCGTTTACCATCACGGCAAGGGTATTTAGGGGGGGCGGGTTCACCAAGGATTTTCTCTACTTGCAAGGCTTCCATCATATGTTGAATGCTTATGAGTCTGAAAGTCAGTTTAATCACTTGTTGGTGGGTAAAACATCCATTGATTACCTGCCTAAACTGTCCAAATTGATAGAGAGAGGTGTGTTGATTGCGCCGAAATATATTTCACCGGCGTTTGAAAATCCGATTAATAATACCGATACACATAAATTTATCGCTCATGCAATTAAATAAAATGAACGATGTGATTACAGTGATTTGTTGTTAATGTGGGATTAATGACTAG
Source organism: Oleiphilaceae bacterium (assembly GCA_041592735.1). Taxonomy (GTDB): domain Bacteria; phylum Pseudomonadota; class Gammaproteobacteria; order Pseudomonadales; family Oleiphilaceae; genus PZPK01. The sequence continues at coordinate 4,481 of JBFHPN010000071.1, forward strand.
AATTATAATTCATATGTTCAGACTTCAAGGTAGACGTGACCAAGAGACATTGATGCGAATGAACCAGCGATGCTTACCAATAATTATTCTGCTTGTCGGATATCTGCTTTCTATGCGTGTAGCCGCGGCAGATAAGCCTTCTCTTCGCTTCAGTTATTGGGCTGAAGCCAGCCCGCCTTTTGTTATGCTGGATCAGCCCACGAAAAAAATACCAGAAACGGGAGTTCTGAAAGATCTGGCCGATCAAATTGCATTGCAACTGGGTCGAAATACGCAATTCATTAATCTCCCTGTACCAAGAATAGAACCCTTCCTTAACTCCGGCGGTATTGATATAGACTGTATTACACAGCCTGGCTGGAAAGAACATCCTGAAACAATGCATTGGTCACCCGTGTTATTTACCGGGGCTGATCGGTTTATGGTTAAACGATCTGAAGGGCATCAACTTAGCCGTTTTGAGGATCTCAAAGGGAAGAATCTGGGTATTTATAATGGCTACATATACCATCCTGATATTACCCGTATGATTGAGGCGGGAGAGATTAAAACCGTAAAAGTGACAGATCTTGATCATGCAGTTCAATTGATTTTGCTGGGGCGCATCGATGCTATGATCGATTTTGATATCTTGCTCGAGTATAAAATTGCTGCCGGGTTTGAAGATCAACTTGAGTTGGCTGACTTAGTCGCCGAAACGTATGATCTTTATTGTGCCTATTCTAAGCATATTAGTATCGATCCAAAGCTTGTCGATGGGGTTATTCAATCCATGAAAGAAGCGGGCACCATAGATACCATCATTAAGAAATATGTGCCTTAGGCAATTATTTCTGCTTTCAGGCCTAAAGTTTTCTTTTTTCCGCCGATAACCACTTCATACAGGTTTAATTTCATCCGTTTAATAGTGGCTGAAAACCTTTCAACTAACGTTTTTTGTCTTCTAAGACCTAGAGACTGGAAAACCTCTAAAAGGATTTTAACTCGGTGGTTTGATATGAACGCAAATAGTTTTTCTTCCTCATCCGGATCGCTTCAGGGGCTGGCAAATGCTGAGCGGTCCAAGCCCTTGTTTAAAAATCTGTCACAAACAGACTTGTTGCAACAGGGAAATAACCTGAAAGCGTCATTGGGCATCGATATCAATCTACAGAAGTTGTCGGGCAAGCAGGTTTTTGTTAAGTCAGTTGAGTTTTCGCTAGGCGTGAAATTTGAGTCTTCAGCAGAATTCAAGATACCTTCGCCAGCAGATGTTTCCAAGACGATTCTGGGATTTGTCGAGAACAGGTTAAATGCCGAAAAGGCCTCTGGCGCCAATGTTGAACGTTTAGATAATCTTCTGCAGCAGGCTAAATCCGGTATCGAAAAAGGCTATGCCCAAGCTCAGCAAGATATAAAAGATTTAGGTTTGATGACGGATGAATTAGCCGGAAATATCGCTCAGGGCTATGAACAGGTACAATCTGGCCTGCAAGGTTTGCAACAAAAATTTGTGCCTTCACAGGCTGAAGAATTAGTGCTTGCTCCGCTGGTTTTGGAACAGCCTTCTGAACCGGCTGGTGCCAAGAATAAGGGCGCGAATGAAGAACAATCCTCCGCATTGAATCTCGGTTCTGTCTCTGCTGGCATGTTTAAAAATTCTCTACCTCCCAAACCCCTTGATGGTTCTTCATCGGTAATGAGAGTTAATGACTTAAGCGCTTCCAGTGCCGACTTTGTACTTAAAACCCAAGAAGGCGATGAGGTATTGATTCGCTTTGCTGAAATCCAGCGCTTCAGTGCAATGAAGGACGATGAAGGTGTCGCTGTCAATCTAAAGCAGCAGAGTCAATTTCAATTTTCTGTCAAAGGCGACTTGAATGAGCAAGAGTTGCTTGCGATTAATGACGTTCTTGAACAGGTAGGAACGATCTCAAATTTATTTTTTGATGACCGTTTTGATCAGGCCTTTGAAGCGGCATTGAAACTCGGCTTTGATGGCGGCCAAATTGCCAGTTTATCGCTGGACCTTGCAAAGGCTCAGGTGCAGGAGGTTAAGGTCTACGAAGGTGTGTCCAAGGGTGCATTGGAAGCGTATAAACGAAATCAGCCTTTGATTAATATGGCGCAACAGTTCGAACGTCTTGCTGATATGTTATCGCCCTCTGGACGCTTTGAAGAATTGAATTCAATGGTTGAAAAGCTTGTTTCCAAAGCAATAGAGCGATATACCTTAGTTCCGAACGATGTGCAGAATGAGGCTGCTTCAGAGGCATCATCAGAAAATAAGCTGGCGCAATATCAAACTTATGCGCAGGCTTTATTGTCAATGACCACTAAATAGGTTGAATGGTCTGGAAGTTCTGGGTGATCTGTAAGTAATTTATATCCGTTTAAAAGAGCCAATAAGTGCTCTTTTTTTTTGTAAAAAAGTTGAAAATCTGTCTAGTGCTTATATGTTGAGCGCGTACTTATTATGATAGAGTACGCGATCTTCTTGAATTGATGATAGAGAACCGCACAGTTCCTGGCGAGTGACCCATATAAAGTAAAATAACAGGTGATTGTTGTTATGAAAACGGCTGATATCCGTAGTGCATTTTTAAAATATTTTGAACGTAATGGGCATGCGATTGTTGATAGCAGTTCACTTGTTCCTGCAGATGACCCTACTTTGTTATTTACGAATGCGGGTATGAATCAATTTAAAGATGTTTTTTTAGGTAAAGAATCACGACCGTACCAGCGTGCCACGACTTCGCAAAAGTGTGTGCGTGCCGGTGGAAAACATAATGACCTGGAAAATGTTGGTTACACTGCCAGGCATCATACCTTCTTTGAAATGCTGGGTAATTTCAGTTTTGGCGATTATTTTAAAGAAGAAGCCATACGCTTTGCATGGGAGTTCCTGACCAAAGAGCTGGCAATTCCTGCAGAAAAGTTATGGGTCACTGTCTATAAGGATGATCAGGAAGCTGAAGATATCTGGTTCAATAAGGTAGGCATTGATCAAAGCCGGTTTTCACGCCTGGGTGAAAAAGATAACTTTTGGTCCATGGGTGACACAGGACCTTGCGGGCCTTGTACCGAAATATTTTATGATCACGGTGCCGATGTTCCCGGAGATCCGCCTGGCGGCCCAAATGACGATGGTGACCGTTATATTGAAGTCTGGAATCTGGTGTTTATGCAGTTTAACCGGACTTCAGATGGTGTCTTGCATCCTTTGCCTAAACCATCTGTGGATACGGGTATGGGCTTGGAACGTATCTCTGCGGTGATGCAGCATGTGCACAGTAACTATGAAATTGATATTTTTGAGGCCTTGTTAAAAGGGGCTTCCAAGCTCTTAGGTGATGTACCAAGCACTGAAAAATCTCTTCGAGTGATCGCGGACCACATCCGTTCAAGTGCCTTTTTAATTGCGGATGGAGTGATGCCTTCTAATGAGGGGCGCGGGTATACACTCAGAC
>JBFHPN010000072.1:0-7899 GCA_041592735.1 Oleiphilaceae bacterium
GGGGTCCATTGAGCCTCCCACATCAAAAAATAACAACACTTTGATGCTATTATGCCGCTCGGGCACCATTTTAATATCAAGATAGCCCGCGTTTCTTGCTGTTGAACGAATAGTATTATCCAGGTCCAGCTCCTCTGCTGCCCCTTGGCGCGCAAATTTTCGCAAGCGTCGCAGCGCCATTTTTATATTACGAATTCCCAACGTAACATCGCCATCGAGGTCTTTATAACCGCGTTTTTCCCAGACTTTTACCGCCCTGCCATTCCGGCCGCCTTGCTGACCAATGCGGAAACCTTCGGGATTGTAGCCGTTCGCGCCAAAGGGCGAGGTGCCACCGGTACCAATCATCCGATTACCACCTTGATGCTTTTTCTTCTGTTCTTCCAGACGCTCCTTGAACGCCTCCATCAGCGCTTCAAGCCCGCCCATTGCTTCAATTTGGGCTTTTTCTTCGTCAGTCAGATTTTTCTCGAATTCTGCTTTTAACCAGTCCTCGGGTATCATTTCCTGAAACAGGTCATCCAGGGTTTCCATCCCCTCAAAATAGGCGCCATATGCTCTATCAAACTTATCGAAATGCTTTTCATCTTTAACCAGACAAAGACGACTTAGGTAATAGAAGTCGTCTATATCAGCAAATACTACTTTCTGCTCGAGTGCATGCATCAGATCCAGAAACTCTTTTAGGGTTGCCGGAACCTTTGCTGCTCTTACCGCTTGAAAGAATTTAATCAGCATTTAATTCTCCAAAGTATACTAAATCAGCTAGCCAAGCAGGCATCAGGATCGTCGACGTGCCATAAAGGCCAAGCGTTGCAACAAATGTACATCCTGTTCATTTTTGATAAGTGCACCATAGAGAGGAGGGATAGCCTTCGAAGGGTCTCGTTCCTGTAGGGCTTTTTCAGACATTTCATCCGCCATCAATAACTTCAGCCAATCGATCAGCTCGCTGGTTGATGGTTTCTTTTTTAATCCCGGCACTTTTCTTACGTCGAAGAACACGTCTAAGGCCTCTTTCAATAACTCCTTTTTCAGACCGGGATAATGAACTTCAACGATTTTTTCCATCGTTGCTTCATCAGGAAAATTAATGTAATGAAAAAAACAGCGACGCAAAAAAGCATCCGGCAGTTCTTTTTCATTATTACTGGTAATCAACACGATTGGCCTGTGTTTGGCTACAACTCGTTCTTGCGTTTCATAGACATAAAATTCCATTTTATCGATTTCCAGAAGAAGATCGTTTGGAAATTCAATATCAGCCTTGTCAATTTCATCAATTAACAGCACAACACGCTCTTCTGCCGCAAAGGCCTCCCACAACTTCCCTTTGACAATATAATTCTTTATATCGTGAACTCTGTCATTACCTAATTGGGAATCTCTTAAACGCGACACCGCATCATATTCATATAAGCCCTGCTGTGCTTTAGTGGTCGACTTTATATGCCATTGAATCAACCTGGTACCCAACGAAGCTGCCAATTGTTCTGCAAGCATCGTTTTACCTGTGCCGGGCTCACCTTTGATTAAAAGTGGCTTTTGGAGTGCAATGGCCGCATTGACAGCCATTTGCAAATCACTGGTTGCGACATAGTCATTCGTACCTTGGAAAACCATATTATTACCTGCTTGTTTCACTTAGTTAGTTAATTGCCCGGGATATCACTGTATAATCAGACATTCCACGATGACGCTGGAACGCTCACCAGAGCAAACTCTCATCGAAGATGATTATAGTGATCTTCAACGACAAAAAACGAAATTGTATGCTAGTTTCTTATTAAACTGAAAATCAATGCTAAAATGCTTTGTTAAGGTATCGGGCACACTGCTCTAACCTCGCCAAGCAGTTACGCAACACTGATACACATCTTACCTGACGCCAAACAGAAGCTATTCATGCAACAATTGTTCTTTTCATACTTAACCCGTCAACTCAGCTTTACTGTGATCATCCTTTTCATAGCTTGTCTGTTCGCCAGCCCGTTTAGTTCAGCACTTGATAATAAAAATTCTTCATCAAAGCAAGTAAAACAAGTGAAACAGAGTTTTCTATCCTGCGCCCTGATCACCAGTGAGCATTTAACGGGCTTACAATTGTTTCAGCGGGGCTTACCCCTTGAACTCGCCTCAGAGTCATTGCCGAACATATCCAGAGACGGTAAAAAACGCCTTGAATTCGTCTACGATCTTGCAAAAAAGATTGGGATTTTGAACGCATACGCCGATATAAACACCAATTTTGCGCGTTGCTCGACGTTAGTCTATGAAAAAAATGGCAAGCCGGCTGCGGACTTAAAAGAACATGCATATTACTTTTGTGCTGGCGAGAACAAAATCAGATACGAGATCATTTTGAAATTAGATCGTCGTTTTTCCCTGACCGAGATAAACAGATCGTTACCGGCAAGCTACCAGCCCATCATTGCCCGATACAAGAAACTCATAGATGATGAAGGGCTTCTGGCTGCATTTGATCTTACCGCAAACAACCTTAAAGCCTGTCTTAACCAAATAGAATAATTTTTTTAGTTTCTTTAAAAAACCCGCTTGACTTCATTAAATCGCTTCCCTATTATACGCGCCACTTCGACGGAGTAAGCATTGCGTCCCCTTCGTCTAGAGGCCTAGGACACCGCCCTTTCACGGCGGTAACAGGGGTTCGACTCCCCTAGGGGACGCCACTTCCGCTTCAATCTGCGTTACTTACACAATAAGTTAACAACTTGTTGCAAATCTTTCCTGAGTTACAGCCCTCAAACGCAATTACTGTTCTACACTATAGGAATCTCTTTTCGTTGGTTTAACGACTAAGTCCGGGAACGTCCTATATGGCGGAACAAAAAGATATTCTGCTGGCACGACAACCTATTTATGATGCAGATAAATGCATCTATGGTTATGAATTATTATTCAGGGAAAATAACGATGTCCCTAGGTCTGACATCTTTGACGGCAATCGTGCGACATCGAGAGTGATATTAAGCCTGTTTACCGAAAGCGATATAGCAACTATCACACACAACCTGCCTGCGTTTATCAATTTCACCGAAGAACTCCTGCACAACCCGCCTTTATTTAATCCTTCTTCCATGATCATTGAGGTTTTGGAAGACATTCCTGTCAACGACAAAATCTTAAACAGCCTCAAAGCGCTCAAAGAAAAAGGCTTTCAATTAGCGCTGGATGACTTTGTATTGAATGAAAAAAAGCGCCCACTGCTCGATTTAGTCGATATCGTCAAAATGGAGCTGCTTCAAATGGATGACCAGATGCTGGTTAAAACCATTGGCACACTGAAGAAATACAAGCTGAAAATTCTGGGTGAAAAAATAGAAACACCTGAAATGTTCAATCGCTGCAAAGAACTGGGTTGCGATCTGTTTCAAGGGTACTTTCTGGCAAAACCTGAGATCATGAAAGGTAAAAAGATTGCCGCGAACAAAATGGCAATCCTGGGGCTTATTGGCGAAATACAAGCACCAGAGACGGATCTAGACAAACTCACTCAGATTATCACCAAAGACCCGGCACTCAGTTATAAATTACTTAAACTCATCAATTCGGCCGCGTTCAAACGAAATAAAACCATCGACTCTATCCATCGTGCGGTCACCCTCCTGGGCATAGATAAAATCAAAAGCTGGGCCAGTCTGCTCGCCTTGAGCAAACTCGACGATAAGCCCGATGCGCTTCATACCACAGCGCTTGCGAGAGCACTGATGTGTGAAAAGCTAGCTGAATTTATAAATCCACAGGCAAAAGCCACTTTTTACACTGCCGGTTTATTTTCCAGTCTGGATGCTTTTTTTGACCAACAACTACAGAATGTTGTTAATCAATTATCTCTAAATGCTGAGTTAAACGAAGCGCTTCTGCACCATAAAGGGCTGGCGGGACTGGCGCTGAAAACAACATTATTAACTGAAACATCTTCATGGCATCTGATTGATTGGAACTACTTACAAAAGTATGCGTTGTCAACACATCTGATCAACACAATTTATCTGGAATCCTCTCAATTAGCACTGCAACTATCGGTATCATAAACAAACAAAAACAGGCTATTGCACATGTTGCCAAGGTTACTAACAGCTTATAATTACGGTTCTTTTTTTACCGTATCTTGTGCTACCCTTGTACCAAACAAAGCCGGTGGCTTTGAACAACACTCCTGCATATCATGATGTCTTCTATGCCTAACGCTCTCATTTTAGTAATTAATTGCGGCAGCTCTTCTGTCAAATTCGCGCTTTACAATAGCTATAAAACCACCGATTTCAAACCCGTGAAATTAATTGCCGAAGGCATCGCTGAGCTGTTATCTGAACAAAACTTTTCCATCACCTTAAAACAAGCTGCGGATAAAGCAATAAGTGAACACGAATTAACAGATACCGACACAGATTTTCATAGCGCCTCCCTTCATCTGATTTTGTCAAAGCTAAACGTGCATTATGAGCTTGAAGAGAACCTGCTGGGCATCGGACATCGTGTTGTTCATGGGGGTGAGTTTTTTCATAAATCTGTTCTGATCGATAACCAGGTACTTGAAAAGATACGTCATTGCGTGCCCTTGGCACCACTGCATAACCCTGCCAATATCACAGGTATCGAACTACTCAAACAGGCGTTCCCGAATATTCCCCAGGCAGCCGTTTTTGATACCGCATTTCATCAGAGCATGCCAGCACACGCCTATACCTATGCCATACCCAAAAAATGGACAGAACAATATCAGATTCGGCGTTATGGTTTTCATGGTACCAGCCATCGATTTGTTGCCCAGCAGGCGGCATTCTATCTGGAGAAAAACATCAATGACTTGTCTTGCATTACGGCTCACTTAGGCAATGGCGCTAGTGTCGCCGCTATAAAAAACGGTATCAGCGTCGACACCAGTATGGGCTTAACCCCCCTTGAAGGGCTGGTAATGGGCACTCGCTCAGGCGATATTGACCCCGGCCTGTTTGAATTCCTTGAGAATAAAGGTTTAAGTACCAAAGAGATAACGCGCGCCCTAAATAAAGAAAGCGGATTACTGGGCGTATCGGGCGTAAGCCATGATATGCGCAGCATTTGCAATGCCGTGGAACAAGGCCAGCCTGATGCACGCCTCGCACTTGAAGTTTTCTGCTTCAGAGCTGCCAAATATATCGCCGCGATGATGACTTCGTTAACATCGCTGGATGCCTTGATATTTACTGGCGGTATCGGAGAACATGCCACAAAAGTACGAGAATTAATTGTCAGCCATCTTGCTATTCTAGGCTTTAAATTAAATACCCTGCATAATCATCAAGCGAATGCAAAAAATGCCTTGGCTCTACCAATTCATGATGCCAACAGTCACCCTATTCTCATTATTGCAACCGATGAGGAAGTTATGATTGTCAGCGATACACTGCAACTGATTCAAAGCATCTAAACACACTCAATTCTCTTTTACAGAAAACAACGTTCGGGAAGAAATTTCATGGCAAAGTCTATTTTCATTGCGCCCACAGCCAAAAATGCCGGTTTAACCTCTGTCAGCCTTGGTCTGTTAAGAGCGATGGATGAAATCGGCGTTCGTGTCGGTTTTTTTAAACCCTTGAGCCAGGTTGCCGCGGGCAAAGCAGATCATTCCGTGCATTTCGCCAGAGCCATCAATCATATTGAAACACCTGACCCTATTCATATTCTGGAAGCACAGAATTTATTAAGCCGTGGAGATAAAGGCCTGTTGATGGAAAAGGTGGCAGAAAACTACCATCAGGTAAAACAAAAATACGATCTGATTATTGTGGAGGGCATCGTACCCACTCAAGATCAGGCGCATTCCTCCGAACTGAATCGCGATATTGCCAATAGCCTTGACTCCGAAATCATCTTGCTGGCCCCCATGAGCTCATTACCGATGCCTCATCACGCCGCTCAACTGGATAAACATTTACGCACCGCCATCAGTACATTTGGTAGTGCCAAGAAAAATATTATCGCCTGCATTCTCAATAAAGTGACCGCCAGCTACACTGAAGAATCCACCGATAATGGCTTACATATTTCAGAAAGCGCCCAAACGCCAGTCAACACTGCGGCTTTACAGAATACTCTTTTATTTTTGGATGAATGCACCGTATTTAATGAGCAATTCAGACTGATCGGGCAAATCCCCCTGCAACCGGCACTTCAAGCGCCACGCCTTAAGGATCTCGCCGCGGAATTTAATTTTTCACATGTTGAAAAAATGGCTAACGGTATCAACCTGGCAGAGTTAGCCAACCTGAACCGACGTGTTCACCGAATAGCTATCTGTGCCCGCACGGTCTCAAACCTCGTCAATGCTCTGACCCCTGGCTGCCTGCTGGTGACACCAGGTGATAGAAGCGATGTTATTCTGGCAGCCGCCATGGCTGCACAAAACGGCACACCATTAGCCGGCATGATTCTGACCGGTGGCTACGCCCCAGACCCCTCTATTATTTCACTTTGTTTTCCGGCACTGAAAAATGGTTTGCCGTTATTGATTACTCAAGACGACACGTTCAATACCACTGTCAAATTGTCATCACTCGAAAATAAAGTGCCCCTGGATGATCTGGATAGAATGAATGAAGTAATGCAAACTGTCTCCAGCCATCTCGATACAGAATGGCTCAAACAGCACTGTGAAAAAGTGCGGGCTACCCGCTTGTCACCCTCCGCTTTTCGTTATTTATTATCCGAAAATGCACGTGCAGCCAATAAAACCATCGTTTTACCTGAAGGCAACGAACCTCGAACAGTCTGTGCGGCAGCAATCTGTCATGCCAGGAAACTGGCCAAATGCATCCTGATAGGAAAACCGGATGAAATTCATCAGGTAGCGAAAAGCCAGGGAATAGAACTCCCCGACGACATTCAGATTATTGACCCTGACTCTGTTCGCCAACAGTATGTCACCCCTATGACTGAAATTCGTAAAAACAAAGGCGTAAGCCCGCAAATGGCACTAGCCATGCTGGAAGACAATGTGGTTCTGGCTACCATGATGGTGGCACTGGATGAAGTCGATGGATTGGTATCGGGCGCTGTTCACACCACAGCCAATACCGTCAGGCCTGCCTTACAGCTTATAAAAACCACCGCCAGCGCGAAAGTCGTATCATCCGTATTCTTCATGTGCTTGCCAGAACAGGTTTTAGTCTACGGTGACTGCGCTATCAACCCGGATCCAAATGCAGAAGAACTGGCCGATATCGCCATACAGAGTGCGGATTCGGCGCGTGCTTTTGGTATCGAGCCCAAAGTCGCTATGATCAGCTACAGTACAGGTAAAAGTGGTCAAGGGCTCGATGTTGATAAAGTACGTGAAGCAACTGTCCTGGCCAAAAATAAACGGCCCGACCTGATAATAGACGGGCCCTTGCAATATGATGCCGCCGCGATTGAAAGTGTGGCTCGAAAGAAGGCACCCGACAGCCCGGTGGCAGGCCAGGCAACTGTCTTTATTTTCCCGGATCTGAACACCGGTAACACGACCTATAAAGCAGTGCAGCGAAGTGCCGATGTTGTCAGTATCGGCCCGATGCTGCAAGGCTTACGTAAACCAGTGAATGATCTGTCCAGAGGCGCTTTGGTCGAAGATATTGTCTTTACTATTGCGCTGACAGCAGTACAAGCCGCACAGCATGATGCCGCTGAGTTAACATAAGTCTAAACACTAAAACGATTGACCAGATCGGCTAATTCTTTGTTGAGTAATAGCGCATCATGGCAGCTGCCAGAGGTTTTATTCATTCCCTGGCTAGCGGCTTTAGCTATTTCTACGATCTCCTTGATATTCTCCAGCATTTTATCGCCCACACAGGATTGCTCTTCCGAGGCGCTGGCAACCATCTGATTAATATCATTGATCTTGATAATGGCAGA
>JBFHPN010000073.1:0-7885 GCA_041592735.1 Oleiphilaceae bacterium
CCCACGGCAGGCTGGTTTGATTATCTGAATCTGAGGATCAACGGTTTGCCCTTTCATCAGGAACTGATGCGGGGAGAAATTTCTTATCATGACCCGCGCATCAAAACTGTTTTCGAGCATTTAGGCGACTTAGTCCGAAAAGGTTATTTCCTGGAGGATCACAGCTCACTTAAATGGAAAGACTCGCTCCCTTATCTATACCGCGGATTATCCGGCATGATGTTAATGGGTAATTTCTGGACCTCACAACTCCCTGAATCCATGACCAGCAAGATCTCTATTTTCAGGTTTCCTCAAATCACCCCAGACCAGCCTTTTTATGAAGAGGCGCCCACCAATGTGCTGTTTATTCCAAAAAATGCAAAAAATAAACTGAATGCTCAGCGCTTTATTAAATTCATGGCGAGAACAGATGTGCAAATTAAGTTAAACCAGGCAACCAATATGCTGACGCCACAAAATATCAATATTAGCAATACCAATCATTTTCTCGAAGAAGGCAGAAAGATTTTGAGTGACGCTGCCGGCTTGTCTCAATTTTATGACCGCGATAGCCCACTGCCGATCGCACTGAAAGGCATGGAAGAAATCAAACGCTTCATGCTCGACCCTACTCAGCTAGACGCCGTCTTAACCAATCTTGAACGCTTGCGTCTGGAAAGCTTCCAAAAGCCCAATTAAGCATTTCATTCAAACAATGCTAGTTATTTATTAATCAAGAACTCGATGTCGCCTGCGCATCGAGCAGGCTTGTTTAATTCAGTCTTCATATTAATGTCACACAGGTGTCACCAGAGTGACATATACCCTCCCTAACACCTCCATAGCGCTTTTAAAGCGCACTATACCCTTATACATAGCTGGTATTCCGGCGTGGCGTTGTAAATGGTGTTGAAACGAAATTTGTTAAGTTTAAGTTTATTATCTGTTTCTGCCCCTTTGATGCAATACGTCCCCTTTTCTGTAAGACTAGTTTTGTAGAAACCGCCGCTGTAATCGGGATTTACTTTTCTTTATCAAATGCCTGTTTGCCAGACCGGAGGCGGAGAATTCATCTGACAAGGCAAATTCATCAAAGTCCCCACCATCACTCTCACAATGCGTGTTATCTACCAATGTATTGCGCCAGTTGATAGTGACATTCAGATCAGCATCCACGTCTGCTGTAAATATTGACCAGCGTTTATCAACATCCTGGAAATCGCTACTTTGCGCGTCTGCTTGCGTAATCAGGAATTGTTTATGCTGATTATCCAAGCTGATGTTTACCTTTGCGTTACTCAAATCCCAGGCGGTTGTTCCACTATAATTATGAACATAATATTCATAACAACCGGGTATATTAAAGGCCGAGCTACTTATAACCTCGGGGCCAAAACTACTCGTATCATCGACATCCAGCATGGCGAAAAATCCGTCCTGCTGCACACTTCGGTTATAGAATAAGACCTCTCCCGCGGGGGTAATAAAGTGCGCATCCAGATCGTAGGGGTTTGCACCCCACGTTAATTTTGCTGAAAATGCAGACGCTTCCAGCGTCACATCAGGGACGCTTAGCGTACTGGAATTCCATTCCAAGACATAGGACTCACCATTACCTGAGAAATACAGGATTAAATCCGAATTAATTCTGACCTGAATGGTGTAACAGCCATTGTTTCCGGTATAGGCAGATGATCTGCCTATATAGTCACGACCATCCGAAATAATTTGGATATTCGCCAAAGGATTACCGGTTGAATCAAATACACAGCCCGTTAATTCGACAGTATTGAGCGGTTGATCCGCATTCCAGACCGTAAAATGAGAGACTTGACCGACATAAACCGGCTGCCCTGTTTCAGCATCTTCTACCAGAGTAGCCGAACCTTCTTCTACCCAAAACCCGCTGTCATTATCAAAATAATATAAGGGCATTGTAGAAGGTGCCGCAGAGATATCATAAAGACTTGAAACAGGTATACGAATTGTCGCTTGCTGGCCAGCAGCCAGATTTAAGGGGCCGGCAGAACTCTGAAAGGTGACGGCCAAAGCACCAAAGGATTCCAGGATATCCGAATTGCCATTTTCAGGCTGAACCTGATAATCACCCGGCATAGTGCTTGAATCCAATGCTGGGTCAATTACATTAATTTCTACCTTTGCGGTCCCTTCAAATAAGGTTCCATTCGAATCCACTAATGCGTTTTCAGGTAGGTTCAGCAGAACTAAATCATCCAGCGCAAAGCTTTGGCTAAGCGTTGAATCAAATTCAAGGTTTAAAGAATTTTCCTGAAGACGAATAGTTAATTGATCAGCCAAAGGCCTGTTCGACGTTAGAATCACTGCATGCTCTGCATACCCTTCTGCATCGGCATTGAGCGTTATGCGCTGATCGGTCGAGAACGCTGCCACGCTAAACTGGCCCTCACTATTTGTTGAGGCAGTAAGCCGTTGATTACCATAGCGTATATTGACGCTTGCATTGGCAATGGGATCATCATTTTGATAACTTAAAACTGAGCCGGTGAGCGTTATTTCTTCTTCTGAATCTTTATCAGATCCCGAACCTGAACTACCGCAGGCATTTAAAATAGAAATGGTGATAAGTAAAAACAGTACCCGTGAAAGGGCCTTGAAAGTGTACGGCATATTAAATCCTTTTATGTACAACGTGCGGATATGACAAAGGCCGCATTTTATGCTTAAGATATCTTAAAAAAACAGAATTAGTTCTCAAAAACCATTAATTGTCTTCGGGTTAAAAATGTGAGCGATCTATATTTATAACTAAGTGCCATTCAGATCGCTCACCTTTTTAATTTCATTTCTTTCTCTCGAAATTGGCTTCAATCAACGTGCTTCGTGACCCTTGCGCTGCTTTTTTTAATTCAGATTTGGCCAGTTCGCTATCAATGCCTCTTTCGGTGAGTATCTCCAACATCCGTTCAAATATTTTTCTTCTTTTCAAACCTTTTTCACTCATATCCCTGCGGTCACTAAATTCGTCCATTAAGGTTGAGCCACAGGGGCAGTTTCTGAAAACTTCCAGGAGCCTCGTGCCGTCATCTTCTATCGCTGGTTTTATGCAACTCGGCGCTAATGGTAAGTCATCTGTCTCTTCGAGGAATTCCCTTGCCGTTTTAAAAACACGACCACAGGTGTTGCAGGTTTTAGGGAAAGCGCTCTCAGCGAGTTCTCTCATGCCTTTAAAAAGTTCTTCGCTTGCCTTTTCTCTATCCATTTAAGTTACCTTTAGCCCTGCCTTTGCACATACCTTCGGTTTACTGACGAGCTATAAATGCCTGATTATTTGTCACGCTCAATGCGCTCATGCTCATGCTCATACTCAGACTCAAGTTGCTCAGCCTCTCGCAATGCGCTTACTAGCCGTGCATGCTCACTGGATGCCTGACCGGCATGTAAATAACGTTTAGTCGCCTGAATAACTTTCTGCCAGACACCAAAACGATAATGCAAATTAAGCAGGGATTTCGCTATGAAATCAGGGTCGTCTCCATGCTCTCTCATTTGTGCTGCTTTTTCGAGTGCTTGTTTTAATTCTGCTTCTGTTGGTTTACCCATGGGCGCTCCTCTCGGGTATTTAAGTTGACAACGTCGTCTCTTTTTAAGTTAGGCAACGCACTATAAAAGCACAAGTTTTTTCATCATTTATCCTATTTAAAAATGTACAAAGTTTAATGATGAAATCCCCGTGTTTTCGAATACATTACGCGCCATCAGACCTGATATTTCTTAGCACCCTATCCCCCAATCATTTCTTTTTAGCTGTCAGCATGTTGTTCTACGCTTGCTGAACACTGGCCTTATTTAAAGTAGAGCATCTCAACAGGAGTCAATAATATGAACAAACACATCACGGCACTTGTACTAACGTCCAGTCTATTGATCGCAGGCTGCGCTAGTAAAGCACCTACTTTTGCGGACAAACTGCAAGCCGAAGGCGCTGCTCGCATTGACATTGCAGAGCAATGGGAGAAAGGCAGTAAACAAGTCAAAAATGGAGAAACCTTAGTAAAAAGTGGCCATGAATTAATTAAAGACGGGCAAGATTCAGTCCGTGAAGGTGAAGAACTGATCGTTAAAGGCAAGGTCGAAGTACAAAATAACCGACAAGCTTATCAGAATCTGGCGCTGAAGGTATCTGATATCGACACGTCTGACTCGGCGTTTGAGCATGTCGATAAACTCAAAAAAATCGCCAATAAGTGGGAAGATGGTGAAGAAAAAGTTGTGAAAGGCAACAAGCTGATTAAACGCGGAAATAGTGATATTGCAAAAGGCAACAAAGAAATTAAAGACGGTCACGAACTGATCGCCTCTGGGCGTGAAAATATGCAAAAAGCCGAGAGCCGTTACTGATTTTTTTGAAAAGCGCTAATTAATAAATAGCTTAAAAATAAGATCAGGCCGGAGACACCTCCCCACAGGTGAGCATCTGTCGCAATAGGTGCCTCGATCAGTTGGCTTAAACTGAGCGAGGCACCCTGATAATATTCATGAATTACTTTAAAGACGAAAATCATCAGCAGCATAGATGATGTGAAAGGCTGCTGTTTGATCGTAGCCAAACTCAAGCCAATAACAAGCCCGTGAAGCGCGCCTGAAAAGCCGACATAGTAATGCAGATCTGGTACAAAAAAGAATAACAGCACGGTATTAAGAAGCACCGCTCCCCAGCAAAAGAAATGCAGCCATAAAGGCGCTATAAGACGATTGAAAAGCATCATCAGAAGCGCGACACCTACCGCATTCAATAACAGGTGATACCAATTGGTATGCATGAAGTTCGCCGTGATCAGGCGCCATAACTCACCTTGTTCAATCAATTGCCGATCATAACGCATCGGATTATTGATTTCTGAAAAGCTGATCAATAATAAACTGCCCACTAAAAAGACCACGATGGCGGGTGAATACAAGGCTACTTTTTTTGATAGAGTTTATATGGTCGGAAACCTAATGTTATACAGTCATTTTTGAAAGAGGCCTCACCTCTATAAATAAAATCGAAAAGGATGCCAAAACGCGCCTCGTAGTGAGGCGCAGATGGGCTTAGCTTGCAGGCTTATTTGAACAAACGCCACGACACGCCTAAGGTCATAAAGTGAGAGTTTGCCCTGTCGAACTCAAAGGTTTGAAACTCACCTTGCAGACTAAGTTGCGACGTCAATTGCCGCGAAAACCCAAGCCCCCAATATAAATTCGTGCCTGAATCACTATCTTTTCCCGTGCGCGATCCGCTTGCAATGGTTGTACGATAGCTTGCATCCCAGTTAAATAAACCCATTCTTAATCGGACATGGGTTTTCTCATCCAAGGGATGCTGATAAAGCCCGGACAACGCAAATCCATCGCCCGATTCCGGATGAACATCTTCAAGATTGTTGATTGCCTGGCTCGACGTGAACTTAACATCAACTTGTTCTAAATCCAGATAGCCCAACTCAACGGCCCAATTCGAATCGATCTTATACCCTACGCCCAGACCAAAACCAAAACGCTGATCATTTACTTCTTCAATGGTGGTATTAGAGATACCCGCATTATCAAAATCTGCTTGCACTTCATCCACAGAGGTACGTGAATTCGCTCTGCCAACATTAAAGGTAACATACATATCATTGAGCACTGCTTGTGCTTGCTTCTTTAAGGTACCGGTATCCGCATGGACACCGGTACCAAGAGAGAGCAGGAGCATACCGGGTATAAACCTTAAGGTGACTGATTTTAACATTGCTTATACTCCCTTAATGGCGCGCGCTGAACGGCGTCGGCTTAAATAAAATACGCTGATGAACAATAACAACGCTGGCCAGCTTAAGGCGCCGCCACTAGAACGAACACCTATCGCATTGCTATAGGCGGCACCGCCAGGATCGACGATATTGCCATCGACTTCACCATCGGCATCATTCGCGCCCCCATCTTCAATCGCCAACTGTATACAGTAATCACCTTCTGTTAAGCCCGCTGTATATTCATCACTTCCAGGCGGTGGACAAATACCCATCGAACCGGGTGCTGAATACAGTGCATTATTGGCATCTTCAACATAGTCTGACCAAGAACTACCTATCTTTTTACGATACACCGCATTGGCAGGAATCGGATTCAATTGCGGAAGCACAACCCAGACCGCTTCGCCCGGAACTGGCATATTGGAGACCACAAAGTCGAACATGCCACCGTCGAAGATAAATCCGCGATCAGATTGGTCACGATTGCTTTCATCAACCAGATCGGTGGTAGCCAATAGCGGGCTAAATTTACCGTGTCTTGTTGAGAACACATTCAATTGCAAGCGCAATCCGGGCTGTGTTTCAACGAACCAGGCACCCTGTGCCGGCGCGCCTCCTAATGGGTACATCGCCAGGAGATTTTCTGCGCCGGTATTATCTGCGTAATCCGGTACGCCATTGCCATCGCTGTCTCCGGCACCTTCAGTGAGGTCATCAATTCCATCGCCATCGGTATCTGTTTCACTGGACAGCACAGGAGCTTGCGCCAGTACTTTCAGGGTAATAATGGCACTGGCACTGGCCGGTGTGATGGCACTATCGGTTGTTGTCACGGCAATCTGATAAACACCGGGGGTAACCGTTGCCGGATTAAAGGTGTAGGTATTACCGGAAGCGGTACCGTTAAGCCGGTTTTTATCTACCCATGCAAAACTATGCGTATCACCACTGTCGACATCGGTCACTGTCGCGGTAATGCTGACCGAACCATCGGTGGTGGTAAACAATGTTGTTTTAGTGCCAGGTGCGCTGTCGCGGGCTGCGGACAGCTTCACGGCCGGTGGATGATTCAACTCACCAATGGTGACGACATGCTCCTGCTTCACACCAGCCACCGCATTCGTGATCGAATCCAAGCTAAAGAGGATGGTTTCATCTGCTTCCGATATCTCATCACTAACGATGGCGACCGTGATACTGGCGCTGCGACCTTCGGTAATCACTAAGGTTCCACTCTCTGCATCATGATCCTCCGGATTGCTGGCTGTGCCAGAAACTGTATAACTTGCCGTTACCGGATATTCAGGAGCGTTACCATTCAAGTAGAGCGAGACGGTGACCGAACCTCCTTCGTTGGTTTCCTGATCAACCTGCCAGTTAGCCAGCGGACGCACGTCTAGCGTTTGCAGCTCGGTGGTTTCATTGCCGGCGGCATCCTGAGCACGCCATGTCAGGGTATAACGCCCCGGTGCCAGCAATTCTGAACTTAAGTCATGTGAAACCGATACTTCGCCATCTGTGCCATCGGAGGCAGAGGCCAAGCCTTCTGGCAGACGGGTTAACAAGGCCACCGCATCAATGGTCACGTGGCTGTCCAAAGTAATCACCGGGCCATAATCATCACTTTGAGGATCTGAACCATTTACGAACTCATCTAGGTTGGATATGCCATCACCATCTGAATCCAGCAATGCATCGGCAGGGTTAAGCGGATCTAAGCCATTTGCCTCTTCAAATTCATTGCTCATGCCATCGCCATCGATATCACTATCGCTCGCATCGCCAATGCCGTCTCCATCCATATCGGCATCTACGGTAATCGAGAATGCAGGTAAGGAGGCGCTGGCCGTGCCATCGCTCACGCTGACAATAATATTGCTAGCAGTACCCACATCACTGGCACCGGGCGTTCCACTAACAACACCAGACGCATTGATACTCAACCATGAGGGTGCATTACTTAATTGATAATTCAGTATATCGCCGGTATCCGCATCACTGCCGGTTACGGTGAAACTGTAGGCAACACCTTCAACCGCAGTGGTGAGAGGTGTTCCACTAAGCATCGGCGCGTCATTGACGTTGGTCACGGCCGCCGTTGGCGCACTAGTCGGCGTTTCCGCGGTACTGCCATCATCGGTATA
>JBFHPN010000074.1:0-7865 GCA_041592735.1 Oleiphilaceae bacterium
ATCCGGTGCTCTGGCGAACGCGTTTAATAAATTGAAAGTGAAGTAAATCGGCTGCCCAGTGAAATCTTAACGAGCATAAAACGGTATTAAAACAGACAGGACAATAACTATGTCAGCGGATCCAAATTCATATGATACAAACAGCTCACTTCTGCAGACCGGTGCAGACTGCAAGAAGCTGAAACCTGATCTGTTGGAGGTGTTGCGCGCGACCATTCACAGCGAAGGCCTGCCCTTTTTTCGCGGCATAGAAAAGGAAGGCTTGCGTGCTGACACGAACTATTTGATTGCACAATCAGACCATCCCCGTGCCTTAGGCCACCCACTGACCCACGCGACCATCACCACCGATTATTCCGAAGCATTGATCGAGCTGATTACACCGGTCACCAGGACACGAGAAGAGTTGTTGGATTCACTGCGTCTTATTCATCAACAAGTCGCATCGCATTTAGACCAAGAGGTCCTCTGGCCCGGAAGCATGCCCTGCAGACTGGAAGGCGAGCAGAGTATTCGAATTGCGGAGTATGGCGACTCCAATATCGGAAAGCTGAAACATTTATACCGTAAAGGCCTGGGCGTCCGCTATGGCCGAATCATGCAAAGCATTGCCGGCCTGCATTTCAACTTTTCGTTTTCCGATACGTTCTGGCAAACACTACAAAACAAAACAGACTCACAGCAACTCAGCCTGAAAGATTTTAAATCCCAGCAATACTTTGCCCTCATCAGAAACTTTCGGCGGTATTCCTGGTTGCTCATGTATTTCTTTGGCGCATCCCCTTGCCTGGATAAGAGCTTCGTGGCCGGGAAAGCGCATTCGTTGGACCCTTTTGACGATCAAGGCAGTTACTACAAACCTTATGCGACCTCATTGCGCATGGGAGATCTGGGCTATCATAATAACGCCCAGGCTTCCTTAAATATTTGCTTCAACAGCCTCAAAAACTTCACCCATACACTTAATGAGGCCATTCACACCCCCTACCCGGACTATGCAGCTATCGGGGTAAAGCAAGATGATGAACACATCCAGATAAATAGCAACATTCTTCAAATTGAAAACGAATATTACAGCTCGATCCGCCCAAAACGCACCACCCAACCGACCGAAACCCCGCGCCATGCTCTGAACGAACGAGGTGTCGAGTATGTTGAAGTGCGTTGTCTGGATTTGAACCCTTTTCTTGAGTTAGGTGTTTCACCACAACAAATCGATTTTCTTGACGTATTTCTCAGCTATTGCCTGCTGAGTGATTCGCCCATCATCGGTGAGCAGGAATGCGCACAGCTAGATTCTAATTTCGAACGCGTGGTTAATCGTGGACGAGAACCCGGCCTGACGCTTACCACTGAATGCGGTGAAATTAGTCTGACAGACTGGGCCAACAACATACTGACAGAAATGACAAAGGTAGCTGAGATCCTGGATCTGGCAACTGAAGATAAACGTTATACCAAAGCACTTTCCGAACAACATGCCAAGCTTCTGCATGCCGAGCTCTGCCCTTCTGCCCAAATCCTGGGCATCATGCGAGAAGAGTCTCTCTCCTGGATAGCGTTTGCCGGGGAACTCTCTAAAAAACATAAATTCAGTTTACTGAATCGGTTCCCGAATAAAGACACCGAGCTGTCGGCGTTTTCTGCTTCCGCGCAATCCTCTTTTTCCAAAGAGGAACAGATCAGACAATCAGATCAGCTAAGTTTTGATGACTTTCTCAAGCAGTATCAATTCAGTTAAATGCGCAATTTTGTGCACTGTTCATCAGCTGGACAATAAAAACTGAGAGTTTATTCACTTTTGTTAAACCGAGCGTTGTTTACATCTTAATCATTGTGATAATTTTGTAACTGTTGATAACAGAATATTTCTGTTTGTCGCAACCTGTTTATATACGTAACTACAACAGGACATAACAATACTGATTACCGAGCCTTTTTATACTGAGGTTACGCAAAAATCAGACAAAATTCGTGGTAGTCACCTGGCTTGTAGGAGAGCGCACAACCCTGGCGGGTTTGCTTTCAGGCGATTACTGATCAAGATGAATACGACGTTGCCAAACGTCTTTAAAAAGCCGAACAAGACACGAATGGATGCACAAAACTACTTTCGTAGTGATTGACAAGGGAGCTTCATGGTCTGAATTTGCTTGAGAAGAGTAAGGCAGCCTATTGGAAGGAGCGGGCAAATGGCCCAAGACTTTTCTTTAAGCTGGGATATAGACACACTGAATAAGGCGTATCGACAGGGCTACATGGCAGGCGTCATGGGCATGGAAGCAACCAAATGCCCTTATATCGGCGAAGTTATTGAGGCTGCCTGGGAAGCCGGGTGGGAAGATGGCTCGGAACAATGCGAATTAAGCAGGCCTGTGAACAAGATCGCCAGCTGAGCCTGAATTCTAATTTCAGGTCACACTGTTTTATTACTGGCTGGCTGATAAGCTCGTAATTGTTTGCATCTCTAGTGCTTTTGTAACCCTAATACTTTTGTAACCCTAGTACTCTTCATTAGAACGTATCTGCGAATACAGAATGCTAACGCTGAACAATAAAGGTGGTAAACAATAAATCATCTATATGATTTTTACCGGTTTCTTCTTTAAGCGCGGCATTCACCTGCTCCAGCATTTTTAAACGTAAGGTTTCCTGCCCGTCTAAAACAGTAATTTCCTCATCAACCTGCTTGTTGAGCATCATGACAATCGTGTGTCGAATTAAAGGGTCATGACTTTGAATAGCGGAGATGGCTTCATTGCTCATTACTTTCAAGGAAATATCAGTCTTTACAAACTTAAGTTTCTTGGCATCCGGGTCACCGATGTTCGTCACAAATGCTGGCGATAAACTATGATATTGAACGGTAGGCCCTTTGTTTTCTTCCTCGGCATAAACCAGACAGGATATCGAAAACATACCTGTAAAACAGATGAACAAAAGAAATCTGATGTATGCACGAACCATATAATCTCCGAGACAAAAAGCATGCCTCAACAATTATAGGCTCTAATAACCTGTTGGCAACCACCGTATACCTCAATGATTGATGGCGCTATTTATAACGTCCAGATTCACCACTCTTTGAAACCGCTTACTTTTCGTTACCGTTTGTTTTATTTCGTAAAATCGTCAAATAAGAGTTGCGAGCAATGCTTAAATTGGGTAATTTCCCCATACAGTTTGATTACAGCTTAAACCAAATGCTTTTTAAACTGATAAAAAAATAATACTTATCAACAGTGGTCATTAAAGGGGTTAAACATGCTCGAAAACTGCAAGAATGCATCAGAGCGTTGGGGTGGTGTGAACAAGTTGATTGATAAATGGCTCGAAGAAAGAAAAGAATTAATCGTTGCTTTATGCGATTTGTCCGTCAATCCTGGACACTCACAGGAACAGAAAGCAGAGAAATTCCAACATTTCTGCCAGATACTTGTTGATTATGTGTCGGTCGGCCATTTCGAAGTCTACGAACAACTACTTGAAGAAGCAGCAGAATATAACGATGGCGGTATTGAATTAGCTAATAAAGTCATTCCGCTTATTGATGCATCAACTGAAATTGCCTTGTCTTTTAATGATCGCTTCGATGATATTCATAAAGTAGATGACGGCATAGAAACACTAATGCAAGAACTCGAGACGCTCGGCAAAACACTTGAAGACCGCTTTTCGCTCGAAGACAAACTTATCGCTACCTTACATCGTGCCCACGCAGATACTGCTGCCTGATTGATCTTTTCTCGTCTCATGCAGAAGCTACCATGACTTCTTGCATGAGCCTTCGTATTTTTCCCATTCCTGATAAGCCGTCTATACTGTAAATATACATCCACCCAATGCGAATCGTTGAATGGTTTTTATAACAAAACTACTGGACTGAACGTGCGCCTGATCAACTCTTTATTTCTCTGGATTATACTCTTTGGCCTGAGCGCTTGCTCAGAAGGGCCAGACACCTCCTTTCAAATTGCCCAGCAAGGTTTGATCAGTGGCGCAATTTCAGACGATGGCAAAGCGGCAGTTGCCGGCTCGATCCATCATGGCGGAAGCTATTGGGACTTAACAAGAAAGGAACGGCTCTATAACTGGAATCATCAAAATGGCGAGATGAGCCTGCTGCGCGCTGTCGCACTCTCTAAAGATGGCAGCATCGCTGTCACCTGCCAGGAAGATACCCTTGTCGTTTGGGATACCCGTAGCGGAAAATCAATGCAATTCTGGCAGGCCGAAGATAGAGTGCATGCGATTTCACTGAATGCCAGCGGTGACAGGGCACTTATTGGGCTGCGCAACGGTAACGTGTCATTTTTCAATTTACGCACTGGAGAAACCCTGTTTAGATTTAAACATCAGGCCGAAGTCAGAAGTACCATGCTCAGCGCAGATGGCAAAACCGGTTTAAGCGCCGGTGATGACAAAGTCGTGAAGGTTCTCGACCTGATAGCAGGTAAAGAGCTTCACCAGAAAACCTTACGTAATCAAATCAAAACCATCGCACTTTCCAATTCAGGCAAACTAGCCTTTGCCACAGCACAAAGAGAAGACGCCCTGATGTGGAACGTGAACACCAATGACGTGATTTTCACCAAAGACAACAGAGTCACAAATTTCACCAGTGCCGATTTTTCTGACGATGAACGTTTTCTGAGCCTCGGCACCTTTTCCGGGGCAATTATTAAACTCGATGCCACAACAGGTAAACAGCTTAACAAGTGGCAGGCGGCACCTCGCCAGGCTTATGGGGGCGCCTCCAGCAAGGCTATCATCAGCCTAAGCGATACCGGACAAAAAGTATTCGCCTTGACATCCGATGGCATGTTCCAAACCTTTTAAAAGCTGATTAACGCCAGGCATAAAAAAACCGGGTCAATACCCGGTTTTTTTTATGCCAACATCCGTTTATTTTTCAATGCCCAGCAATTCTACATCAAACAATAAGGTTTCATTTGGTCCGATGGAGCGATTGCCCGTAGGGCCATAAGCCAGGTCTGAAGGAATAAACAGCTGCCACTTAGAACCGGTAGGCATTAACTGCAAGGCTTCCGTCCAACCCGCTATCACACCATTCAATGGAAAGGTAACAGGCTCGCCGCGCTCAACAGAGCTGTCGAACACCTGCCCATTGATTAACGACCCGGTGTAATGCACTTTTACCACATCATTAGCACCAGGCTGAGGCCCTTTACCTTCTTGCAACACTTTATACTGCAAGCCGGACTTAAGCGTCACTACACCTTCTTTTTGCTTGTTCTTGGCTAAAAACTCCGCACCTAGTTTGGTATTCTCGTCTGCGATTTGCTGAACTTTTTCCATTTGTTGTTGCTGCATGTCGCGCTGGAATTTTTCCAGAACACCCGCTACTTGCTCATCCGTCAATAAAGGTGCCTTGTTTTGCATAGCATCCTTCACGCCTTGCATAAACAAATCAACATTCAAATCCGGCAGATCATTCTGCATTCTTTTACCAAGTACCAGACCAAAACTGTAGCTAACCTTTTGCTGGTCATCTTCGAGAACTTTTGCCGATTCGGCACAAGCATTAACAGATAGAGACGATGCCACAACCATGGCTAACAGCATTTTTTTCATGAATGAATCCTAATTATTTTGAGTTAAAGGTTAACGTTACTTCTTTTCTTGCCAAATCGCCAGCACCAGCCGATAACATTAGAACTTGGTAATGCTTTGGATTAAAAACCGCAAGAATAATCCTAGTGATGATGGCCGCCTACACCGTGCGCGTGCCCATGAGCCAACTCTTCTTCGGTAGCGTCTCGAACACTTTCAAGCTGAATCTCAAAACTCAGGGTTTTACCTGCCAAAGGATGGTTAGTATCTACATCAACATTAAACTTGCCAGCCTTGATAACAATTGCCTGCATAGCACCTTGTTCGGTATTCACGGAGACCACATCACCAGGCTTCAGGTTGGCCAGATATTTTTTGTCACCTTGTAAATGCTTGATAGGAATTCTTTGGGTTGCGCCCTCTTCCCGCTCACCATAACCATCTGCAGGAGAAACAACGAATTCGAATAATTCGCCTGCCTCGGTAAAGGTTTTTCCTTCCAGCCCCTTTTCTATACCTGCAATAATATTATGATGTCCATGCAGGTAGCTGATAGGCTCATCACCAAATGAGCTTTCCATTTCCTGACCTGCATCATCTTTTAATCGGTAATGGAAGGTAACCACTTTGTTTTTTGAAATTTGCATAACTAATCTCTTCTCGTTAAACGCGGCTTGCGCACAAAATTGTCGCAAGAAGCTGTTCAAGGCGACAGCGGACTATTATCTTGATTGAACTGTCAAGTGTCTATGCAATTTTTAAAAAGATAAACGGATAGCGCTTTTTTTGGTTATAGTTAATTATGCCTTTAGCTCAGAAAAAACATAAACAAACCACTACGCTAAAGCCACTTAATTCAGTTTGGTATTTCTGCTCAACAGCTTTTTCTCAATTGCCTGCTCCGCCAGCAGTGATACAAAAAGTCAGCTTACTGGAAACCAACACATGTAAATGAGTTATTGATCAGGGTATTAAGGCAGACGCTCATGAAACGCGCATTACGCAACACCACACAGAAAACCCGTCAACATTTAATGACGGCCCTGGGCTGCGTGTGTGTGTTTTTGGGTGTACTCGGCATCTTTTTACCCATCCTGCCCACAACGCCCTTTATACTTCTGGCCGCCTGGTTATTCGCACGCTCATCCGAACGCTTTCATCAATGGATCAAATCTCACCCGAGATTTGGCCCTATACTTGCCCTCTGGGGAGAAGGCAGCATCACTAAAGCGATCCGAAACAGAATTTTATTTTACATGTGGACAGGCATGTTTATATCGATGCTGATCGTTGGCAAATGGTGGGCCGTGATCGTTTTGAGTATTTCAGGAATCTGCGTCAGCATTTATCTGTGCAAGCTGACCAAAGCCCCTGAAAACGAACCTGTCTCAGGGGCTTAACGCGCATTACGCTCTGAGAGAGAGCGTTTCAAGCACCCTTTCAGCGGCCGCCATCACTTGCACAGGTGCTGTTCCACCCAAATGATTGCGTGCATTAACGGAGCCTTCCAGGGTAAGTACGTCAAACACATCCTCCTTGATAATATCACTGAAGCCTTGCAGCTCTTCCAGTGACATATCAGCCAGATCTTTTTTCTGTGCCACACCGTACCCGACTGCTTTACCGACAACTTCATGCGCATCCCTGAAAGGCAGACCTTTCACAACCAGATAATCTGCCAGATCCGTTGCCGTTGAAAAACCTCGTTTTGCGGCTTCGCGCATGCTTTCGGCTTTTACCTGGATGGCCGGTACCATATCTGCATATGCTTTCAGGCAACCTTTCAAGGTATCGATAACATCAAATAAGGGCTCTTTATCTTCCTGGTTATCTTTATTGTATGCCAGCGGTTGAGATTTCATCAGCATCAACAATGAAAACAGGTGACCAGTCACCCGGCCAGACTTACCTCTCACTAACTCAGGGACATCCGGATTTTTCTTTTGCGGCATAATAGATGAACCAGTACAAAAACGATCCGGCAGATCGATAAAATTAAATTGAGAGGATGTCCAGAGAATCAGTTCTTCAGAGCATCGAGACAAATGAATCATCAATAAACTGGCAAACCCGCAGAATTCTATTGCAAAATCTCTATCGCTGACTGAATCCAGCGAGTTATAGGAGGGGCGCTCAAAGCCTAGCAAGGAGGCCGTCAGGTGTCTGTCTATAGGATATGTCGTACCCGCTAGTGCGGCAGCGCCCAGAGGCATGATATTAACTCGTTTGCGACAATCCATGAGCCGTTCATAATCACGTTGCAGCATTTCATTCCAGGCAAGAATATGATG
>JBFHPN010000075.1:0-7856 GCA_041592735.1 Oleiphilaceae bacterium
AGGGTATTGTTTCTTCATACGCCATATTATGAAAACAACGATTTAATACGTTTTTATCAGAGAGAGTTTCGTCAACGATTATGACTCCGAAGATTCACAGCAGCTCCTTCCACAGCCGTATTTTGGAAAACCTCACAATCGCTGTGTTTCTTCTTAATGAAGATTTAAAAGTCTGTTATGCCAATGCAGCCGCCTCTATGTTATTGCAAACAGGTCATAAGCGCATACTTTCCAGCAAGCTCAGCCGCCTGTTCACTCACTATGAACATACTCTATTTAACGAATTTAATTCGATTCTGGAAAATGGCCACTCATATACCCAGCGAGACTGCGAATTTACGCTGCATAATGGTGCAACATTGCTAGTCGATTGCTCGGTTTCACCTCATGTGATTGAAAATGGCCGCTACATCATTATTGAAATGCAAGCCAAAGACCGACTGCTACGAATCAGTCGTGAAGAACAATTACATGAAAATCAGGAAACTGCGCAAATTCTGATACGTGGCTTTGCGCACGAAGTCAAAAATCCACTGGGTGGCATACGAGGAGCCGCACAGCTGCTTGATGCGGAACTCACTGATCCCGATCACCATGAATACACACAAATCATCATGGACGAATCCGATCGTTTGCGTAATTTGGTTGATCGCATGCTGGGCTCAAACAAAGCACTGAAAAAAACGGATACCAATATTCATGAGATACTGGAACGGGTCTGCACACTTATTCATGCCGAATCCGGTGGGCAGATTAAAATCGTTCGTGACTATGACCCCAGCATCCCGGAATTATCCGCAGACAAAAGCCAGTTGATCCAAGCCTTTCTGAATATGGCCAAAAACGCGCTTCAGGCCTTATCACCACAGGTTGAGGCTGGCCACGAAGGTCGGATCACCTTGCGTACACGAACGCTAAGACAATTCACTATCGGCCACAGCAAATACAGACTGGCCATAAAAGTGGAAATTATTGATAACGGGCCTGGAATACCAAAAGATGCCATTCAAAACATCTTTTATCCAATGATCAGTGGCCGACCGGACGGCACCGGTTTAGGGTTATCCATCACGCAAAGTATTCTGACAAAACATGATGGCCTGGTGGAATGCGAAAGCAAGCCGGGCGAAACCAATTTTATTGTTTACCTTCCTCTGGAGCAAAGAAATGGCCTCTAAACCACTTGTTTGGATCATCGATGACGACCGATCAATTCGCTGGGTATTAGAAAAAGCCCTTGCCAAAGAAAATTATGAATTACGAACCTTTGATCGCGCAGAAGGTGTCGTTGAACAGCTCACTCGCAGCACCCCTGATGCGATCATCAGCGATATCAGAATGCCCGGCATAGATGGCTTAGCCTTGCTTGAAAAGATACAAGCCTTCCATCTGCATCGCGGTCTTCCGGAAATTCCGGTGATTATTATGACCGCCCATTCAGACCTGGATAGTGCTGTATCATCATATCAAAGCGGTGCATTTGATTATCTGCCCAAGCCTTTTGATCTGGATGATGCCGTGCTTTTGATCAAGCGCGCCATAGCTCACTCCCAGGAACAACGCGCCATCAATGCAACTGCCAGCCCAGAACAGCCTGTAGAAAGCACAGAAATAATCGGTAAAGCACCGGCTATGCAAGAAGTGTTCAGAGCTATCGGTCGTTTATCACAGTCAAATATCACGGTGCTGATTAATGGTGAATCCGGTACAGGTAAAGAGCTGGTTGCGCGTGCGCTTCACCAACATAGCCCCAGAGCGACTGAACCTTTTATCGCCTTGAACATGGCGGCTATCCCAAAAGATCTGATTGAGTCTGAATTATTCGGCCACGAAAAAGGTGCCTTTACCGGTGCAGCCAGCCAACGAACGGGGCGTTTTGAGCAAGCCAATGGTGGCACACTCTTTTTAGACGAAATCGGCGATATGCCGGCAGACACCCAGACCCGCCTTTTACGGGTATTGGCAGATGGTGAATTTTATCGTGTAGGGGGCGCGACGCCCGTCAAGGTTAATGTCAGAATTATTGCCGCGACCCACCAAAACCTGGAACACCTGGTGCACGAAGGTAGTTTTCGAGAGGATTTATTTCATCGTTTGAATGTCATCCGCATTCATTTGCCTAAATTGGCTGATCGTAGCGAAGATATTCCGAAACTTGCTAATTATTTCCTGAAAAAGGCAGCCAAGGAGCTGTCTGTTGAAACCAAGCAATTACGCCCTGAAACTGAGGATTATTTGAGCGTCATGCCCTGGCCGGGGAATGTACGTCAACTTGAAAATGCCTGCCGATGGTTAACCGTCATGGCTAGTGGTCGGGAAATTCATATTTCTGACCTGCCACCGGAATTGCTCAACGAAGATCAAAGCACGCCTAAGGGTCTTTCCTGGCAAGAAGCGCTTAAGAAATGGGCAGACCAGGAACTTAAAAAAGGCAAGCAAGGTGTTCTGCAACTTGCGGTGCCCGAATTTGAGCGAATTATGATTGAGACAGCGTTAACCCACACAGGTGGCCGGAAGCGTGATGCCTCAATATTACTCGGCTGGGGCAGAAATACGCTAACCCGGAAAATCAAAGAACTTGGTATGAATGTTTCGGATAGTGATGATGATTAATTTCTGACTTCACGCCAGTAAATAATTTTGTCATGCCCGCGAAATTGCCCAAATGATGCATTTATCGCGGGATGGTTATCCAGGCTGCCATTCTGATCCCAATCAAACTGCAACCAGAAATGCGAGGATAAATCTACATTAATCATGACATTCCCAACATTGCCGGCACCAGGTGAAGTTAGAATAAAGTTTTCATCAACACCCGGTAATAGCGGGCTATTAAAACTGAAATCGGACGTTCCTGATCCGACAGCTATCGACTCAAGGTGATTCATTCCCGTACCTACGGGAGACGTTGCTATCGCTGAATCCGGGATCATTGTGCAAGTATCATCAGGGTTAAAATCGAACCTGTTCTGTAAAGTATAATATTGAGCATGAGCCTTAATCGCGAGACTCTCGGTTTCCGGACCAAAGGCATTTTCCATTTTCCAACGCCCATGCCTGAGTAAACGCTCATTGGTAAGATTATAATCACTGCCACCGGCATTCAGATCTGTCGCAAATCCTATATTATTTAAGCTTTGCATACCCATGGCTTCACCATCATCAATTTCAACAGTCAATCGAATATCTGCATCAAAAGGCGGGATATTCACCGAAACAGGACGCTGATAACGAAAGGCATCGCTTACCTGGTCATGGAGCAGCAGCTCAAGCTGACCATTAATATTACTGATGTCCCCATAGCTTTGGCTCGAATTAGGCGCCCTTAAACTTGCCAGACCCGCGACATTGTCGCTGTAGCAGAAGCCTTTTACGGCACTGACACCATTGCAGGTCCCCTGCTCCTGCAAGGCAGATCCCAAGCGCCAGAAGCCCGCTTCATAATTACGGGTTAGTTGGTCGTTGGTATTCTTGGCTTCAATTCTTAAACGTGGCGCAGTATTAAAGTAAAAGTCCTGATCCAGATAGGTAAAACTATTACAACTATTCGTGAAATCTGCGGCGGTTAAAGTTAGATCAAAATGGTCTGGATAAAAGCGCCCGATATTCACTGATGGGGACACAACGACAGGCATTAAGAAATAATCCGGTGCCACGCCGCTTATGGTAAACACACCGACCTCAGATACTTGCTGCGCCACCGTCGTAACACCGTTATCTATAGCCTGAACAGCCAGCTGATTAACACCCAGCGTTCCGTTTACACCAGTTGGCAAGGGCGCAACTAAATTCAAGTTAAGACTGATGGGCTGCGCCACGGGTGTCTGATAGCTTCTTGCTATCGTAGAAGAAGCATCTGCACATTGCGCAGAGAGGCGCATATCAAAGTCCGCGCCGGCTTTCACAAAGGCTGAGCAGGTATGATCACCACTGACACACGCACTAGCCGCATCAGGTGCCGATAGTTGCAAGCGATGAGGCGTCACCACAAAGGAGCTGGATGAACCGCGTAATTCTGGCGTTGCACCCAGCCCGTCATCATGCGCAAACTCCATACTAAGAACATGACTTGCATCGAGGTGTTGCAAATTAATCGTGGACTGACCCGCCGTAAAGTTAAGCGTTAAATTAGCAGTAGCCGGTTGAACACTGGCTGAAATAGCCGTGCCATTCATAACATAAGGGCTGGCAACAGCATCAGTCACCTCAGGCAATTCGTCGACATCATAATTCACCCGCAGCCAGGCAGATATATTTTTAGACCCGGTAAAGCCCGTTAATAAAGAACAGGCACCGGATAGGTTATTATCCTGGCCAATGGCACTGAGGGTAAGGTTCGAATTCGTTCCGCAAGCAAAGTTACCTGGCCCGCTCACCGAAAACCCGCTGGTTCTGAAATCGGTACCTGTAACGGCAGTTGAAGTAATCCCGCTTGCCTGATCTGTCAAACTGACACGTAGATCGTTATTTTCATTTTGATGGTACAGGTACACTATGCCGGCACCACTTTCTGATCCTGTTAGATTGACATTGGTGATCGCTGAACCACCCGTGCTGTTGAGATAAAACTGGCTTAATGCCGGTTCATTTGATGAAAAAGAAAGGCTACCTGCATAGTCTGTTTTAGGCGTTGCACCATCATCACACAGGGCTTGATAGGATATGGAAGCTCGCGTTTGCGGGCAAGCGAGTGCAACTGGCGGCTGCGTGATTTGAAAGCCACCAAATGTGCATGAACCACCCTGACACAAATTCCCGAAGTCCACCCGTGTCATGGCCGCCCCATCATAATTAATCGTCGTATTACGATCGATACTGATATTCGAAGCGGTTATGCCGCCATCGAACAGACCGTCACGCTCAAGTGTAATATCGCCTTTGGCAAATATTGCTGCCCACGAACGGATATTTCGCTGAAAGGTCAGGTTCCCCTCCGCAAACAGCAATAGCTTCCCGGGGTCGCCGGTTAAACCGAAACCGTCATTGGCATTGAGCCAGGTATCCCGTTGAAACACGACATCATCTCTTATTAATAAACGCGCTGTTCCGGAACCCACCACATTTATTCTCACATTGCGCTCGACTCTGAGACGCCGCACCCAATAATCGCCTGGTTGCAAATTGACCACTGCATTTTGACGAATGCGTAAATCATCAATGTAATAAGTACTTTGGCTGGTATTCACATTCATCGTTGCGTTTTGACCCACAGACACATTTCTATATTGGGTTTGACTGGCATTACCTAGAGTGTCAGTTTGATTATTATTAATGGTCAGATCCTGAGTAAAACCAGAGGTCACGGGAAATGTACCAAAATCAATATCAGTGGCGGGATTAGCAGGATCAGCCACACAGCTTTGGCTATTACAAAATGTATTACTGGCTGGAGAGATGCTGCCAAACTGAAGTTGGTTATCGGGTGAGTTGACCTGGTTACCACTTTCATTGAAGGTGAGCACACCATCACTGTAACTGGATAACGCATCTGGAAATGCGGCTGAGCAACCGGGATTTGCGAGCACGCAAAAATGCGTTTCTGTTGCAAGCGTCACCATTTGTGCATCAGATAAGGCTGTGTTAAATATTCTGACCTCATCCAGCATGCCATTAAAATATCGGCCGCCAAAACCCTGATCAGAACCGAATTGCAACGGATCGGTATTGGCTCTTGGCGTTCCGGTAAACGTAGCCGAACCACTGGCAACACCATCAATAAAAATATGCTGGTTATTTGCTTGAAAGCGAATCGCTACGTGCGTCCATCTTCCCGGGGTCACACGCCCAGTAGAATCAAATTGGCGGGTTGCATTGGGAGATGTTGTTTGCCACCACCAGTTTATTGCGCCATTGGGTTTAATATGAAACTCGTAATTCTCATCTTTCGAGAGAATGGTTTTCAAACCACTTCCAGGCAAGCTGTTTATTTTTACCCAGACACCCACGGTAAAACTGCCGGTAAGATCTAACAAACTATTATGAGGGACATTAATATAGTGATTGCTGCCATTGAATTCTGCATGGCGACAGGTGCCAGGATTTCCTGAAAGCGCAGGTGAACTATCTGAATTCTTCGCACCATTCAGTACGGTGCCGTGTAACTGGTTGCCGGACACATCCTGCACTTCATTCACCGCCCCCGTCCAGTCAGGTTCATCCATACGGATATCCAGCAATGCTGGCGGTAAATTCAAGA
Organism: Oleiphilaceae bacterium; assembly: GCA_041592735.1. Taxonomy (GTDB): domain Bacteria; phylum Pseudomonadota; class Gammaproteobacteria; order Pseudomonadales; family Oleiphilaceae; genus PZPK01. Next base: position 6,197 of record JBFHPN010000075.1, read on the forward strand.
GTGTGTTTCTGAAATACAAATCGAAATCTGTGCGTACACTTTCAGTGTTGAATGAGTATTGTGTGAAGTCAGAATTATCAACTTCAATACCAATGGTGGCACTGATTCCGTTGGCGGTATTATTGGCATATCTGAAGCGAATATCCCCATTTTCATAGAGCACGACCTGAAAGTCATAACGTTGATTATTCGCATAGGCCCTGACATTATTCCAGGTCACAATAAAGGATCTGAATGGCGCACTGCCTGCTTCCCCATAAGTCACTGAGGACTGCGCATCATCAACCAGATCATCCCAATAAGGTGCAATAAACCTATCTGCCGAATTAGTTGGTAAAGCTGAGTTTGAATAGACACGATGAAAGCGTTCATCTGCCCCAAAGTGTAAAACACCATTGGTCAGCACACGCACCTGAGTATAGGTAACATCCTTGAAGGTAAACGGAAAGCTGATAGAGACCAAACGTTGGTCATCATCATTTGGATAGGAGGTATCTGTATTTTCCCAGCTAATAGTATTGACGACAGCCGGGACATCCAAGGGAGTCGGAAGAAGTTCAGAAACACTATACGTAGCAGCAATAGCAGGCCTGGTAAATGCACATAAAATGCCTATCACTAGAAATAAGACTAGTTTGGATGCCGCCTCTCTTGTTTTCGAGAAATTCAGATACATCGTAAAAATCTCTTATTGTGAACGTGCACGAACTTCGATACTGCGTTGCGCCTGTTCAAATCCGGAGCCGCAAGTTGCGGTACTGCTAAAGGTATAATAACGAATAGTGTCGACCAGCGTTTCCTGGCAATCGACCACCACAGAACATGTATCCAGTCCGGGATTACTGCCCGCGTTGTTGAAATCGATAGTGGTCATATTCACTGCACACGCCTGCCCGCCAACATAGAGTTGATTCAGCGCAACCTGGGCGCCACTCTCAGCGGCATAAAAGGCGCGGCCGGAGAAAAAGTCCTGACCGAAACCAAGATTGGTTTTCTGGTTCAAGTCACTTAATGCCAATACGATCATAGCAATAATGACAATCAAAAATATCGTAGCGGGTAAACCAACCCCATGCTGATTGTGTCGTGTTACTCTGCCATTAGGGTACATTGCGAATTTGCACCTCTTGGTTAACAGGTTGCAACAGCCCATCTCGACCGGCTATCGTAAAACTGATATTGATGACTGCATTACGCTGCAAGGTACCGGGCGTATAGGTAAACTGCCCCTGATTTAACCTTGAGCCAAAAACCAGCTGATTAGCCAAGCCCGTCGTACTAAAACTGCTATTAAAACCGTAGTCTGCATAGCGATACAACAAGCTGCCATCGAAGCAGAACATTCTTGGTTGCTCAACGAGATACAAACGCTTGCTTGGAGAGTCCGTCGGAAACTGATGGGCGCCAGTCAGCTCCAGCGTTATTGCATTGGCTGTGGTACCCGCAGACAACTGATTCACTAGCCCGCTGATCACAGAGTTTGAGCCCAAGGTATATAAACCCGTCACCGTACTGGGATACACGGCAACTCTCAGCGGTTGCGTACTGAAGTTAAAACCGATTCCGATGTTGGAGAAAGGTGCCACTTCAAATTGGCTGGCCGCCACGCTGACCGGCACGCTTAAATAATCTGTACCCGTGTAAATCGGTATATACTCCA
>JBFHPN010000076.1:0-7836 GCA_041592735.1 Oleiphilaceae bacterium
AGGCAATTGAACAAGCCGGTGCAACCATCATCAATACGGGTATCGGTTGGCATGAAGCACGAATTCCAACGATTGCTACCAAAGTACCAAGAGCAGCGTTCACTTGGGTGACGGCTAAATTTAAGCAGGCGCTTTCCATTCCGTTAATTACATCCAATCGAATTAATACCCCAGAAGTTGCTGAAGAAGTGTTAGCGCGTGGTGATGCAGATATGGTATCTATGGCGCGCCCGTTTCTGGCTGATCCCTATTTCGTGCAAAAAGCAATGCAAGGAAAGAGTGATGAGATCAACACGTGTATCGGATGTAACCAGGCCTGTCTGGATCATGTTTTCAGTGGCAAGATGACAAGCTGTCTAGTGAATCCTAAAGCCTGTCATGAAGAAGAGTTTGCAAGCAAACCGGCTGAAAAAATCAAGAAACTGGCGGTAGTCGGTGCAGGCCCGGCCGGTCTTGCGTTTGCGACGACGGCTGCTGAGCGTGGGCATCAAGTGACCTTGTTCGACGCGGCAGATGAGATTGGCGGGCAGTTTAATATTGCCAAACAGATTCCAGGCAAAGAAGAGTTCTACGAAACAATACGTTATTTTGGAAAAATGATTGAGAAGACCGGTGTAAATCTGGTTTTAGGTAAACAACTGAGTGCTGAAGATCTAAACACCGATGATTTTGATGAAGTGATTCTGGCCACCGGGATTAAACCGCGAACACCTGAGATTGACGGTGTGGATCATCCAAAAGTATTAAGTTATATCGATGTCATTAAACATAAAGCGCCGGTCGGTAAGCGTGTTGCTGTGATTGGCGCGGGTGGTATCGGCTTTGATGTGTCAGAGTTCCTGTCTCATCAAGGTGAGGCCACCAGCCAGAATATTCCTGCCTTCATGAAAGAATGGGGCGTAGACATGAGTATGCAGGCACGGGGTGGCATTGAAGGCGTCGAAGCACAGGTAACACCTTCACCCCGGGAGATCTATTTACTACAGAGAAAGAAATCCAAAGTGGGCGCGAAACTTGGAAAAACCACAGGTTGGATTCACCGGGCAGGTCTGGCGAATAAAGGCGTCAAGATGATTCCGGCGTGTTCTTATGAGAAAATTGACGACCAGGGTTTGCATATCGACGTGGCTGGTGAAAAGAAAGTACTTGAGGTAGATAATGTCATACTCTGTGCAGGCCAGGAACCGCTAAGAGCGTTGGTTGAGGGCTTGAATAAACCTTACCACCTGATTGGCGGTGCCGATGTGGCTGCTGAGTTGGATGCAAAACGCGCAATCAATCAGGGCACACGACTGGCATTAGACATCTAAACCCGCGCTAAGCGATCCAGGTATGGGTCGCTTAGCCTCGCTTCAGGTTATTTTTTTGGGTGTGGCTGCTCATTAATCTGCTTACGCAATCGAGACAAGCTTACCGGAGTCATACCCAGAAACGAGGCTATATGGTATTGAGGTACTCGCTCTAAAAACTGGGGGTACTCCCGACAAAACCAACGATAGCGTTGTTCTCCACTGCTTAATAAACGTTTCCCGTCACGTTTTGCATTTCGCACAAATAAATTGTGCATAAAGGTGATTTCGAAACGCAGAATATCCGGCCGATTAAAACCATAGGCATGAAACTCATGATAATTAGCTACCGCAAGGGTTGCCGGTTCCAGGGCCTGTATATAGTAAGGGCAAGGTAAACCGTTAACAAAACTGGAAATCGGGCCCAATAGTTCACCCTCATCATAGAAACCTTCATTAATCTCATGACCTTCGTGATCAATGTAATACAGCCTTAGAATACCCTCTGAAATATAAAAGAAGTCTTGGCAGGGTTCACCGGCTTTGACCCAGTGCTCTCCTTCAGCGAGCGTTTGTACCGAAAATATATCGATACACTCCGACAAGCGGGTATTAAATTTAAGTTCAAAGGTGTTTAGCATTTTCAGTAAATGAGTATTCATTGAGCCTGCCTGAGAACTATCCTATTAATGGACTGATTTTAATGAATGATCAGCATGTTTTAGAAAAGCACCGGCTGTTACAGCAGGTGTTTCCAACATCGCCAGATGCCCAATGCCTTGCAGTAAACGGGTTGTGGCATTGGGGATCAGATCGGCATATAAATCGAGATTTTCAGCGTTTATCACCCGGTCTTGTTGCCCCCATATAATTAGCGTGGGAGCCTGAATCAGGCGAAAATTCTGCTGGAGGTTCTTGTGAAGGTCCTCGCGGATATCGGTAAATATTTTATGATTTAACGCCACGCGATGAACAGCCCGCTCAGCCTGAACTTTAAGTACCGGGGTTGGAATGTAAGGCGGGTCTTCCATAACAAAATCCACGACCTGGTAAAACTGTTCTATTGAGTCAGCAATTAAGGGGTTAACTTGTTTGTTCTCGAGCATGTTTTCCATGACAGAAGGAATCGTATGCACGCCTGCCGGGCTGATAAGTGTCAGGCTTTTTACCTGATCCGGGTACTTGGCTGCATAGAGGGATGCGATCGCACCACCCATGGAATTTCCGACCAAGTGCAAGGGCGTGTTAAATTTTCTGGATAAGAATGCATGCAGGTAGGCAACTTGCGTTTCGATATGATAATCCTGTTGAAGGTCAATCGAATGCTCGCCGTGGCCTAGCAGATCCATGGCAATGATCTGATAATGATCAGGAATCGCTTGCGCGAAGCGCAGCCAGTTATATTTATCGGCACTGAAACCATGTAAGAGGATAATGGTTTCTTTCGCGGGGGTATCACTTCGTTCGAGATAATAGTAAGTGTGTGAGTGGATGTGCTCGGATTTTGCTATGAGCCCTGCTCTTCCCGTTTCGAATTGAATTGCCAGTCGATAAAGGTCAGCACGGAAGTGGTCTGCGGCGAAAGAGCTTAAACCCAGAATTAATAAAACCGCTAATAAAAAGCCGAGAAATTTTTTCATCAGGAATCCCGGGTGTTCAGTTAAGAAAGTCTTTCCGTGTGTTCTGGCCTTAACAAACGGATGCGCAACCTGCCAGACGTTTCAGGTTTTCAATATGGGTAATATGCAGATCGGTCCGCTTTATGTCTATCAGGCCTTCATTCTGAAAGCGTTTAAACAGTCGGCTGACAGTTTCGGGTGCCATATTGAGGTGATTGGCAATGTCCCGACGAGGCATGACCAGGTTAAAGCGCGTTTCTGAATACCCACGCTGTTTATATCGGGATGCCAGGGCCAAAATAAAACCTGCAAGTTTCTGGTCGGCAGCATGTTCAACGGTCATTGCCTGGGAGGTATGTACCTCTTTACTCATCAGGCTGAAAAGTTGACGTTGCAGCGAAGGTAATTTGCCAGCGAGGGTTTCAAGGTCTGTGTAGTTGATGCCGCAGACTGAAGAGGTCCCCAGAGAAATAGCAGTCGAAATATACTTTTGAGGGTAAATGGCATCTAAACCGAAGAGCTCACCGGGCAGATGAAAACCAAGAATATGTTCATTGCCGTTGGCATCCATGACCACGGTTTTAAACATACCGGATTTGACCGCATAAATACGTTCAAATTTCTGATCGGCTTCATACACTGACTGGTTTTCTTTGTACGGGGAAGAAGGTTCAATGATATTTTCGAGTGCCACCATATCCTGCGAATCGAGTCCCAAGGGCAAACATAGCTTGCCCAAGGCACACTGACTGCATTTTAAAAAAGAAGGATGTATCGCAGGATTTTGGCTCGACATAGGTAGACCACCATAATAAAAAATTACAGGGTCTTACTATACCTTGGTTGCTCCGTATTCTGTAGTGTTGTTTGATTAAAATATGCATCGAATTTCATTGCTATATTTCGCAGAAAAATTCGGCCTTTGGGTGTCACCGAAAAACCCTGGTCGTCCAATATCACTAAGCCATCATTCGAGAGGTCATATAAACTGCTTAGTTCATCTTTAAAATAGCGATGAAAGAAAATGTCATGCTCATTGCCGAATTCACTGTAATTTACCCGTCCATCACACATGATCAACTGTATCAGGTCTGCTCTTATCCGGTCATCTTCCGTCAGGGTTACACCACGTTTTATCGGTAATTGCCCTTTGGATATGGCGTCTTTGTATTTAGAAATTTCGGTGACATTCTGGCTGTAACCATCATTCACACGGCTGATCGCGCTGACCCCGACGCCAATAACATCACATTCAGCATGAGTGGAATAACCCTGGAAATTACGCTGTAATCCACCGTTTTCGAGTGCCTTGGCTAGGCTATCTGTCGGTAGCGCAAAATGATCCATACCAATATAAATATAACCAGCCTGGGTCAATCGTTTGATACTGTCCGTAAAGATCGCCAGTTTTTCTTCGGTGTTCGGTAAATCGGAGCCATGAATTAAACGCTGGGCAGGAATACGCTGTGGCATATGGGCATAGTTATATAGAGCGATCCGATCAGGGCGAATATCGATAATGGTGTCCAGGGTTCTGGAAAAACTGGCTCGTGTTTGCTTGGGCAGGCCATAGATAATATCAACAGATACTGAATTGACGTGATTAGTTCTGGCAGAAGCAATTACCGATTCTACCTGCTCCTTACTTTGGACACGATTAATCGCTTTTTGAACATCCGGGTCAAAATCCTGGATACCAATGCTGATCCGGTTAAAGCCCATCGCTGTGAGTTCTTGCATTTCAACTGGCGTAATTGTCCTTGGGTCTATTTCAATACCGATTTCCAGGGTATCAGGTAAGCCCAAGTGAAAGGATTGTGCTAACACTTCCATCACTTCACGCAGTTGTTGTGGCTTAAGAAAAGTAGGTGTGCCACCGCCAAAGTGAATTTGTTGCAGCAGGCGATCATCGGCGTAATACTTTGCATGCATTTCTATTTCCCGGTAAAGATAATCCAGGTAATCGCTGGCCATTTGTGGCTTGTGAGTGATGATTTTATTGCATCCGCAGTAATAACACAGGGACTTACAGAACGGTACATGAATATAAATAGACAAGGGCTTGGGAATCAGATGCTGGTTACTGGCGAGCGCCTGGCTGCTGTAATCAATCGCGGTGAAGCCATCATTAAATTGCAGGGCCGTCGGGTAGGAGGTATATCTCGGGCCGTATACATCATATTTATTTAATAAGGGCGCTAGGTCTTCAGTGGCTACCTGCGTTTTCATGGGTTTCTCCTCCTGTATGTCAGTTTAGGAGTTTAAGACTAAGCCCTGCTTTCTGCCTTGACCCACGTCAAGGCGCTTACTATCTGGGCTTGAGATACTCACAAAGGGTAAGAAAAACCTGGTTGCAGTCTAAATGCTCAGTGCTGGTTGTTTGTCATGATTGCTTGATGGCCCTAGCGTTCTTCAGGAAAGGTCGACTGATGAAATTTTAATTGCGCGGTAATGCCGCCATCAGGAAAGTGATGATAAACGACACGGCTGACGTTTGCATAAGGTACGTCAATATTCCACAGGCTGCTTTTGGGCATATTTAAAACGCGTGACAAGATGGCGCGAATCACGCCGCCATGACATACCAGTAAATGGTGGCTCCCCTGCTTTTCTTGAATCAGCTGATCCCAGGCGTTGTGGACTCTGAAAATAAAATCATCCATACGTTCGGAGCCTTCTGGCGCATGCTCATCGGGATTTGACCAATAATTTCTGAGTGCTTCCGGCTCCCGCTTCATTAAGGTTTTAATACTGAGACCTTCCCAGCAACCGAAATTTATTTCCTGGAAGTCTGCATGAACTGTAAGCGGCAGCTCAAGTGTTTGACTCAATTGCGCTGCAAATGCGTGGCAACGTGATAGCGGTGAGGTAATTATGGATTTCCAGGCCTGAGGATACTCGACACTCCGGTGCATTTGTTGCCAGCCCGTCTCAGAGAGTGGGTCATCCAGTGAGCCCCTTAACTTTTGTCCGCCGACTGGTTCGCCATGTCGAATTAGATCAATAATAGTTTCTGTGAACATGTCTTACTACCTTCAAAAAGATTAGATACTCTCGTGGAGAGCCTTGTAATGGGCTGCTTTGGAAGGAATACGGGTTCTTTTAAAATGGTCAATCAACAACTGGCAGGCATCCTTAACAATCGCTTTGTTTTCATTGAGCTCGAGAAACATAAAGGCTTGTTCGGCTTTTTCAATATTGTTTCGTTGTATAAAAACGATCATCATCTGTAAGAAACAATCCGGGCACATATTGGTTTTTATATTTTGCCGGGTGCCAACATAAAACTGAATATCATGAAATATATTCAATAATTCAGTGTAATTGTCTGTTTGAACATAAAACCGAATTCTGGCTTCTGCAAGGGGATAAAAATAACCGTCCTCAGGGTTTAGTTTTTCTAGTTGATATCGGCTCTCGAGAAGGGCCGGATAGTCGAGTGCCGATTCGTCGACTGCCCGCAATTGCTCCCGTGCGTAGCTAAAGTTGAAGCGAGTCAGCGCGGCTAACGCTTCTTTAAATTGTTGTCGTTGTTCGTCAGATAGTTGTGGATGGTCTTCGGGGGCGGGCTGCTCTTGACGGACTGGCTCTTTTGCAAGTAATGAGAAGCAGGGCCAGCCAAGTACAATGCCACTTGCCATGGCCAGTATCAGGCCCACAATCTGGGCCGGTTGAATAAACGAAAAGTAAAGATCAAGGCATAACTTCGTGATAAAAATCAGAAGTCCGCCAGCAACATAGAGACAAAGGCGCTTATCTGAAGAATGCCGGCAGTATCGAACATACCAGGCCATTGTCAAACTGCTTAAAAAACAGACCCATACCAGAGGGCCGCTGAGAGGTGCTGTTTGTGAATCGGCAAATAGTAAATAACTGATGCCATGCAGCACACAAACAGAGAGCAAGCATCCCCACAGTCGGCTGCGTCTGGTTTTCGTTTCCATTAATATGAAGAGCGCCAATAAGATAGCGAGATTCAAACTAAAATTCAGAACGCTCTGATCCACAAACACATAGCTGAGCAGTTTAAAAGAACTGGGATGCTCACTAAAATATTCAGGTAGCAGGGCAAAACGGTAGAGGCTTAGTTGGTTTTGCTGAGTATTGATCATGGCGCTATGCGTTCGCCATTTCTCGGCTTCGTCGGGGCTGAAAATTACCCGGCTTTTTTCTGCAAGATAGGGTCTGAAACTGCGATCAGATAAAATGAATTGACTCAGCTCGGCGTGTGACTGATTTTTTATCGCGGCTCTGAATTGGCTCAGCTTAGTTGCTGAGCCCTGTTGTTCGATGACGAGTCGCTTACTGTAAAAATCCTCATAGATGGGAGTCTCTAACGCGAGCAAATGTTGAGCGTGATAGGTGTACAGGTTTTTATATATAGGTTTGTCATATAAGTAAGCGCTTACATATGCGATAGACATAAGCAAACAGATTAAGCAACCTGTGAGAGGTAGCTTATGTATTAGCGTTTCTTTGGTGTCCATGCCCAAATCATTTCCATTAAGATCGGCTCCTTGCCTTCACCATCGGTGACAGTGACTTTAACGCTGGTCTCTCCCTTCTCTTGTTTTTTCATCGCGGAAATTTGTGATTTGGTCAGTGTGGCAATGGCCTTCATATCACCTTTGGCCCGTTTAACGTAATCGGCTTTGACGGTTTTGATAACAGGAACCGCGCTATCAGGAATGTTCATTCCAACCACATAACCTGTTGCTGACTCTGCAATCAAAATACTGGCGACCGCATGCACTGATCCGATATGGTTCTGGACAGATTTTTTGTTCTTTAAGGCGATGATTGCGCGTTGTTCATTGAGCTCTTCTATTTGTATTCCTGCGGTACCGGTGAATTTTACCATGTTACCAAAGAAGGCAGTTAAGGCTTTGGCGCGGAGGAACTCGGGTAGTTTATTTATGTTGCTGACT
>JBFHPN010000077.1:0-7768 GCA_041592735.1 Oleiphilaceae bacterium
AAGCTTCGGCTTCAGCAGAGCGGGATAACATCTCTTCCAATTGAATATTCATAAAGCACTCACAACACTCGAATAATTTAACGCAATCATATTAATTAGATTTATCTAAATTAGCAATATCTAATAATTAGATTTACCTTTGATACCCTCAACTCCTGCTATTCATTCAATGAAAAATAATCTATCTTGTTTCCAACAGCTCAACTGTCATTCACCCCTACACTTTTTAATTGCGCAGACTCAAAAATGAAATTTACTCTCTCACTCTTAGTCGCTCTTATCGCGATCAGCGCCTACTTTATAATCAACACGAAAGAAGACGCCGAGCCTTCCTCCGCCAGACTACAGCCAACAAAAACGGAAAGCCCGAATCAGGCTGAATTGTTAGCAGACAAGACCTTAGCCAATAATGAAAGCAGCCCCCAAAGCGCTGAAGATGAAGAAAATGAAGACGCCGATTCACTGCCTGAACAACAGGAAGAGCAGAGCGTGCACTTACCTGACACAACTCAGCCAGAAATAACTGAACCGGAAACACCGATAAACTTTAGCCTGGATCAATCCACTCAGTTTATGATTCAGGGGCATGCGTCAAATGAAGCCAATCGCATGAATTTCAAAAGCGAACTACTACCAAGCAATGAAGTATTTTTGTCTATTCAGTTAAACCAGGATAAGACAGAAAACATTGAACTGAAGGCCTATTTCGATCTCGCCAACTTCACCATGCAACTGGATGGCGGAAACAGCGTATTAAATAAAAAACATAAACAACTACTCAAGCAAACTGTCGAACAGCTTAAATCTTCTTTTTGGGAGCAGTATGCAGAATACGACATTCCTGAACATGCACTCATGCTGACACAAATGGCATCTTACTGGTCAGTTTCACCCGAAGGCTTTGTTCACGAGAAAAGGGAAATTATCAGTCGTTGAAAGGATAGAGGCAGCAAGGAACGCGCGTTTTATTTTCAGAAAGGGCCATTGCCAAGCACTCTGCCAAGCTCACCCGACTGAGCGCTTGATTCAATGGTCTTGAAATTTGATCTACTTATTCTTTTTGCCTTTATCGGCATCCTCTTTTTTGGCATCGCCGATCAAGCCTTTTGCCGGACATACTTTTACAATCGGACATTTAGCACACCCTACCGCTAACGACACAGGACAAACTTGCATACTCTCTCTCCTCTTTACTTATTTATAGTGCTTATATCTGCCAAACATGACATGTTGACATGAAGTGCGGAGTATATGCCCGATACCCCAAGTAATAAATGAAAATATCCCTAACATCAAATGAATTACTTACATGCCTGCCACACGATCAATAAGGCTAAATTTCACTGGGAATACCGGCTTTAACGCGCGTATAATTTATGGCCGTTTTTTTCAACTTATAATTGAGTACCCACATGAGCCAATTCTGGAGCGAGATAGTTCATACACTAACGCCTTATATTCCAGGCGAACAACCTAAAGTAGCGAACCTGATCAAACTCAATACCAACGAAAACCCTTATGGCCCTTCGTCTAAGGTAATCGCCGCACTTACGTCACAAGCGAATGATAAACTCCGGCTTTATCCGGATCCAAACGCAAGCGACTTAAAAGATGCCATTGCCCGGTATTACCAGATAAGCCCTGAACAAGTGTTCGTTGGTAATGGCTCTGACGAAGTACTGGCTCATGCATTCATGGGCCTGCTCAAAAAAGACAAACCTCTGCTATTTCCGGATATCAGTTACAGCTTTTATCCGGTGTATTGCGGCTTATATGAAATTGACTACCAAACCATTCCTCTTAACGAGCAGTTTGAAATCCAAACAGAGGATTATGCCATCGACAATGGCGGCATTATTTTCCCGAATCCAAATGCCCCGACGGGCCGGGTATTAGCACTGGAAAATATTGAAAAACTACTGCAATCCAACCCGAGCTCAGTCGTCGTGGTGGATGAAGCCTACATTGATTTTGGCGGAGAGAGCGCCATCAGTCTGGTGAATAACTATCCAAATTTACTAGTCACCCAGACCTTATCCAAATCCCGTTCACTCGCGGGCTTAAGGGTAGGTTTTGCGGTGGGCCACGCGGACCTGATAGAAGGGCTTGAACGCATCAAAAACAGCTTCAACTCTTATCCGCTTGATCGCTTTGCCATCCAGGGCGCCATCGCTGCCTTTGAGGATGAGACTTACTTTCAGGACTGCTGCCAGAAAATTATCGCGACACGCGAAATACTCATTAGCGAATTGCAAGCTCTGGGCTTTCACGTCATCCCATCAGCTGCAAATTTTATTTTTGCCGAGCACCCCGGGAAACCGGCCGCTGAAATCGCACAATCTCTTCGCGATCACAACATTATCGTGAGACATTTTAACAAACCCCGCATTCATAATTATCTGCGTATCACAATCGGAACGCCCGATGAATGCAAGCAACTGATTGAAACACTTAAAACCTTCTCCTTTTAAGACCTCGCTTACCCGCCTCAACTAGACCCTTTCACCGCTTTCGCCAAATACCGTTTGTCAAACAGAGGGTATTTGGAGAATTGCGCCACAAAATTGCACATTTTTCATACACCACCAACTAGCACACCTAGACATAATCACCATTTTAGCGTACAAGTGTACTCATTATTTTGGAGTACATATGTCAACTATAAAACCTTACACAAATACATCAATGTCGAACGAGAGTCTTTATTCTAAATTCGCCAAAACACTGACCAATAAGGCCTGTTTTTCAGCTTATCTAGAGCCTTTTATCCAAATAGTAAAACCCGAATGGCGTTATAATCTTTGCTCGGCAGTTGTTGTATCGAAACGAAATGAAAACAAAAGGATTTACACTCTTACGCTGAAACCTGCTAAGCGCTGGCTAGGTTTTAAAGCCGGGCAATTCGTCATGCTCAGCGTCGAAATCAATGGGCGCTTACTCAGCCGAACATTCAGCATCTCCTCCTCACCCCGAGAGTATGCTCAAAGCGGGTTAATTCAGATCAGTATTTGTGAACAGGAAAAGGGCGCAGTCACTCCCTGGCTTAAAACACACATAGAACGTGGTGACTTTATCTATTTGTCACACGCAATGGGTGATTTTTGCCTCCACCACCAGCCTAAAAAGATTTTTATCGCCGGCGGTAGTGGCTTCACTCCTATCCGAGCAATGCTGAAAGAGTCGAAACATGAAAAATGGCTGAAACAGGCGCACCTTTTCTTTTACCTGAGAAACATGGATGAGCGCTGTTTTGAAGAGGATCTGCTCAGCTTGGAAAAAGCCGGGCTTACCGTCCATCGATTTTATAGCGACCAGGATGGGTATTTTTCGCTTACCCACCTTGAGTCAGCCTTAAACATTAAGACACACCAGGACAAGGCATTCTTTCTGGAGACGGAAGCGTATCTATGCGGCCCTGGGCAAATGATTTCAAGTTGTCGGGAAACACTCAAACAGGCAGGCCTGGACGAAAGCCAGGCGCATTTTGAATACTTCGGCCCCGCGCCAGCTTCAGCAATACCCAGCGAGCAAGATAACAGCCTGCATGATGAGATTATTCAGGTGGATTATCTTGATTCAGGCAAACAAGTAAGCTTTTCAGGCAATCACACCCGCAAAACACTGTTAGAGCTCGCGGAAGAACAAGGCCTGAAACCCGTTTCAGGTTGCCGGATGGGCATCTGCCATCAATGCCTCTGCAAGAAAAAACAAGGCCGCGTATTCAACACTAAAACCCAAAGCATCTCGGATTCTGGCCCAGAAGACATCCAGCTTTGCCTGTCGATTCCCGTTGGCAATGTGGCTCTGGAATTATAGTGAGACCTTTAAGCCGAAGTATGAATACAACCCCGGATATTCAAAATTTTGTTCACAGGAATACCTATGAAATATAAAGATCCAAAAACCTTAAATAACTTCGCACAGGCATTAAATGAATTGCGCGAGACAACACTCGCCAAACTTGGCAGCGAAGATGCGCACTATATCCGGCGCATGATTCTGATCCAGCGTTGCTGTGAAATCAGTGCTCGAATACTCATGGTCATGGGCTTTATCAGCCCGATGCTTTGGGTGCTGGCCGTTATATTGTTAGCTGCTTCAAAAATTCTGGACAATATGGAAATCGGTCATAACGTTATGCATGGACAATATGACTGGATGAATGACCCAAACATCAACTCGAAACACTTCGAATGGGATATTCTTGGCGATGCCGGTTCATGGCGTCGTTATCACAACTATGAGCATCACACTTTTACCAACGTGATCGGAAAAGACCGGGATTTCGGCTATGGCATTTTCAGGCTAAGCGATGATTATGCCTGGCGCCCGAGAAATCGCTGGCAAATTTTGCATTATTTAGGCTTGAGTACGTTTTTTGAATGGGGCATTGCCTACCATGAGCTGGCGGCAGAGCGGATTTTCTTTGGTAAACCCAAAGCAAGCAGCGAACTCCCGATCAGCCGCAAACAACTGCGCAAAGACTTTTTCAGAAAAATTCGCCGCCAGGTGTTTAAAGATTATATCTTTTATCCGCTTCTGTGCTGGCCTGTCGCGCTGCAGGTGCTGCTCGGCAATTTGCTGGCAAATCTGATTCGTAATCTATGGACATCTACCATTATTTTTTGCGGCCACTTTACTGAAAATGCGCAAACCTTCACCGAGGATGACATTAAAAACGAATCAAAGGGTCAATGGTACTATCGGCAAATTCTGGGCTCCTCAAACCTGGAGGGCTCAAAATTCTTTCATATCATGACCGGACATCTGAGTTGCCAGATCGAGCATCACTTATTCCCGGATATTCCTGCACGCCACTATCCTGAGATGGCTCAAAAAGTAAAGCAGATATGCAAAGACTTCGATATCCCCTATAACACCGGCCCATTTCTGAAACAATATAAAACCGTCCTGCAACGTATTATTAAATACTCATTGCCGACACAGGCAGAGGCCTCCTTAAGCCGTTAATAACGCAAGCAGATAACCTTCCTTTCGTTTGGAAGGTTATCTTTTAATATGACACAGCAATTCAAACCCGACAGGTCTTGCTACCCCACTCAAGATAAAAGCTTCAGCACCGCATCCCGTTGACCGTTTGCCTGCACCTGAACAGCAATCTGCGCCTGATCCCTGAATTGATTTACCGCAAGCTCGGATGCCACCTTGGCAAAATCGGCATCACTAATACGGCTTCTGGCTTCTGCAGTATTCACTTTTGACAACTGCATCGTATCTACGGAACTCTCAATACGGTTACTCACTGCACCTAATTCAGCCTGTCGCGACAACACTTGTTCAGACACTTTATTAATCGTCTCCAGAGCACTACTTGCCTTCGCCGGGCTGGTTATATCAATGTTATTAAACCCCGATTGCTGGAATGCTCCCGCCAGATTCTCCCCTTCTAACTGAATGGTTTTACCTGGCGCATCCAGCTGTACAGAAAGCCCCTGCGTATTATTCAAAAGCGCCTTGCCGTTAAAGTTTGTGCCCTCAAGTATTCTCCCCGAATCAACCAGCAATTGATCCACTTCAGACTGAAGCGCCTGCCGATCCTGACTATTAAGCGCACCATTTCCTGCCTGAAGGGTTAAACTCTGGATGCGTTCGAGGTTTTTCGACAAACTGGTGAGCGCACCATCGGCCACCTGAATTTCAGACACCGCATCATTGGCATTACGTAAAGCCGCATCGAAGCCCCCTAATTGTGCCGTCAGCCGTTCAGCAAGGGCAAAGCCTGCAGCATCATCTGCGGAACGATTTATTTTGCTGCCCGAAGCCAGCTGCTGGAAATTGCTATTGGTGGGAGACTGACCCGCTAATCGGCCAGTATTCATCACCGAGGGATTAAGTGAAATCGCCATGATCATGCCCTCCCTACTTGAACGTTATCACCACTTACCTAGTTTACGCCTCACGTCCCGTTTGATCATTAAATAAACAGTTAAAAAAAGTAACACAACCCGCTATCACTATTCAGATAAGCATTTACCACTTTAAGATTTAACAGCATTAACTGTGACGGCACCGAGACACTCAACTATGATTCTCTCGATAATATACAGTTTTTCATAAGCTGAACTATACTCAGTGAATAGTTCTTTAACACAGGTGCTCAATGAATCCTCCGAAACTCGCCAGACAACCATTCTGGCTGAAAGTTTTGCTAAGCGTCCTGCTTTCCCTGGCATCCTGCGGTGTATTCGCAGAATGCATTGGCGTTGTAACAGCAGGAGGCGGTGTTGATTTTTGGGAACATATCAGCAAAGGCGCCAAACAGGCAGGCAAAGACCTGAATTATCCGGTTATTGTCAGAGGCCCGGTAAATGAAGATGATCACGTCAGCCAGGGGCTAATTCTGGACCAAATGATCGAGCATGGTTGCAATGCGATTGTTATTGCCCCCAATGACATCAAGCGCTTTGAACAAATCAGCGCATTAACACGCAAACAAATTCCTGCCGTCATCATCGATCGCGATTTAGGCAACAAGCACATTAGCAGTGTGAAAACCGACAACGTTGAAGCCGGAAGACTGGCAGCACGCAAGATGATTACCTTACTAAATGGAGAAGGAAAAGTAGCGATTTTCCGATTCTCTCCCAAAGTCAGCAGCACCAGTAACCGCGAACAAGGTTTTCTCCAAGAAATCGCCCATAGCGAAATAGAAATCGTAATGGATGAATATTTGGGCACCAATCTTTCAGAGGCCAATGAAAAAGCATTTACCCTGCTGAACAGCCAGGATCTGGACGGCTTATTTACCCCGAATGAACTCACCACGCTGGCAGCTTTGCACATGCGCCAACGCCTCACCAAGCCTAATAACCTGAAGCATATAGGCTTTGATCATCACAAAACATTTATAGAACATATCGTATCCGGCCATTTAAACGCTATCGTGATACAGAATCCTTTTCAAATTGGTTACCAAGGCGTCGCGCTTGCTTATCAGAAGTTAAGCGGGGCTGATACTCAATCGCACATTAATACACCGGCGTTTCTGGTAGATAAGCAAAATCTCGATAGCCAGGAAATCCAGCAGATTCTGAATAATCGCTATTAATCCTAGTCTTTTGCGAGAACCAGCTGATTCCTGCCTGATTTTTTTGCCTGATACAACGCTGCGTCCGCTTTGGCCATTAAGGAGGCGCGTGTATGCTTATCCTTAGCCTGCATGAAGGCAGCCCCAATACTGACTGTCACATAATCTGCCACACTGGAAAACTCATGCCGTAATTTGAGATTGCGCACCCCGTTTAACAGCACATTCCCCCACTTTTCCAGATCTTGCATAGAGGCCGCATATTTGACCAGAATAAACTCCTCTCCACCAAAACGGATACAGCGATCTTGCTCATGCGCACAATGCCCTAATAACTTCTTGGCAATAGCCACCAGGCACTCATCCCCTTTCAGGTGACCGTAATGGTCGTTATATTGCTTGAACTCGTCAATATCAACAATATACAAACCAAGATAAGCTTGCTCCTGCCTGGCAGCTTCTAGTATTTGATTAAAATCCTCTTCAAAGCGATGACGGTTATGCGCACCCGTCAGATGATCCGTATGGGCAATCTTTTCCAGAATTTTGCGGCTGTCGAAGTTGTCTCGTAAATGTGAGTCAAAAGAGAGTGCATGTATTGCCCCCCCTAAATTTATCAAGCCTAAATACAGGAAGGCATGCAACAACTCGTAAAGCTCGCTGTCATTGCCAAGCAACAAGAACATATACGCAACAAAGGTGAGCATGCCGACAAGCATC
>JBFHPN010000078.1:0-7750 GCA_041592735.1 Oleiphilaceae bacterium
CCTGAGCCTTTCGACTTGCCCTGAGCCTGTCGACTTGCCCTGAGCCTGTCGACTTGCCCTGAGCCTGTCGAAGGGTTGACCCGTTTACCACAAAGAGCGCAGATAACCTGTAGCCTCACAGACTTGATCTGATATAGTATTTGCCAATTTATTTTGGACTCAAAAATGCTCAATAGGCTTCTTAATGCCCGATACTGATTTTGGCACTTATACACTTACAGGCTGGCGGGCGATGTTTTTGTCGCTGGCTCAAAAGATGCCGACTAATTGGCTTGGAAAACGGCTGGCATTGATCTGCCGCAAACTGGTGTTAATGAACGGCCCCAAAATCATAGACAGCAGCATCGATTCGATTCATTTTCGCTTGCACATGAGTGATAACGTATCTGAACGCAAGTTTCTGTTTATGCCCCAGTTCTTTGATGCCGATGAGAGACACCTGCTGCATACTTATCTTTCGCGCCAATCCCTTTCTTCTACTTCAAAACCAGCCCCTGCCGTGTTTATTGATATCGGGGCAAATGCCGGCATCTATAGCCTGACAGCAGCAAAAGCTGGTGCCGAGGTACTGGCGATCGAACCTAATCCGGTGGTCGTGCAACGTTTACAGCAGAATCTGGCGTTTAACCAGTTCGACAAGCCTGTTCGCATTATTCAAAAAGGTGTTTCCGACGCATCTGGGTATTTCGACTTGCATTTGGATCATTCCAATCTGGGGGGATCCTCTTTATTAGCAAGCCCGCACAACCAAAAAAGTGCCAGTATCTCTATTCCATGCGAACGCCTGGAAACCTTGTTGTCTGAGGCAGGAATCCAGCGCATTACTGCCCTTAAAATAGATATTGAAGGGGCAGAAGATAAAGCGCTTGTGCCTTTCTTTGAACACGCGCCCCCTGATCTTTTTCCCGAGCTGCTGATCATGGAAAACTCCACCCACCTCTGGCAAAAAGATCTTCAAGGGATATTACACAGCAAGGGCTATCAATTCATCCAGAAAACCCGAATGAACCATATCTGGACACTAAACCCCGACACAAAAGGGTAAATACCCATCCAGCCAGAATCCCTTTGTCAGTTGTCTGTGAGACGATTGTATTCCAAGCATGCTCAATGCCCTGCAGGTGGCATAGTTAGTGCATTGTTACTTGTTAAGGGTTGAAAGGGTAACGGGTCAATTCAGAGCAAACGACAAACGTATCCTTTTAGTAACATCACTCACCTATTTCAAACAGGTAAGCTTCATGAAGCTATCAATGCTTGCGCTACTAGGCCTATTGCTGACGGGCTGTGCTTCCGTCAAGAACCTGCTCAGTTTCAATGAAATCAGTGCAGCCGAGAAGCAACAACAGTTAAGGCAGAATTCCTTGCATGCCCATTTGCGTGAATTGGCGAGCCAGTTATTTTTAAGTGCCAACCGTTTGGCATTAAATGAAACCATTGCAGTAGGCAGTTTTTTGCCTATTGAAGACCTACAAGGCAAAAGCCTGCCTCCCCGCTCCATGTTGGGCCAACAAATTCAGGAAAGCATGATTACCTATGCAGCGCAGGAAGGCTTGAACGTTATTGAATTTAAAACTGCGCAAAACCTGCAAGTAGGCGAACAATTGGACATTATGCTCAGCCGGGACCTAGATAAACTGTCTAAGAAAATAACCATTCATTATTTTTTGACCGGTACCTTTACCATAGCAGATAACGGACTGACGATTAATGCCCGGCTGATAGATCTCACCAACAATAGCTTGGTTGCAGCAGCCACCGATGTTCTTCCGGGTTCTATGGCGATCAGCCTTAATGGTCAATATAGTGCGAGCCTGCCCTCTAACCCTTCACGTATTTACCATTTGAAATAACGAGGCCTGCGCATGAGAAACTTGAGTTCTGCCATTATACTATGTGTTTCATTGAGTGCCTGTTCATTATTCGACAGCCGCAAAGCATCCGAAGAGACAAACCACGGGGCTAGCGCTTTATCTGGCTCAGCCACGAGTGAGGTATTACGCAAAAATGAAACGTTACACCATGCTGCGCCACCCCAGCGTAATGTTAATTTCTATATCCGGGGCCTGATGCAGGAACTGGTGAGTAATCTTCAATATGTCAATGAACGCACGCCTGTCGCAGTGGCAGACTTCGTGCTGCTGGACAGCGACTTAACAACGACCACTCTGCTAGGTAAACAAATTGCCGAAAGCCTGATCCACGAGATACATAAATTTGGTATTCCAGTGCTGGATTATAAAACGCGTGAACAGATTAAAGTGAGCGATCAAGGCGACTTTTTATTCAGCCGAGAGCACCCTCAAAATGAACAGAGCCTGCCCATTCATTATGTATTTTCCGGCACGCTGGTTAAACATCAGGGTGGCTATCTGATCAATGCGCGTGTTATCGGGCTCAGTTCCAAAGCAGTCATTGCATCGGCACAAACCTTTATACCCGCTGAAGTAGGTAACGCCTTATTGGCCGATCCCAGCAAAGCCAGCAAGCCCCGCAAGAAAACCATCCTGCTGGAAAAACAGTCCTGATGAGGCCATCTGCTTCCAAGCCTGCTGATCGCTGGATCATTAAACCTTTTTTTCCTATCTACCTGGTTTGCCTTGGCTTTCTGCCACTACCCGGCAACACAGAAAGCCCGACCTCAAGTGCACAACTTGATGAAACCCGCGCTGACATACAAAAACCCGATAGCCTATGGCTGCAACCCGGCCACGCTCCTGCAGAAAGCCAGCACTGGATGCCAGCTTTTCAGGCGATACCAAAAGCACCGCTAAGTGAGCCGGCCAGTGTTTATCCCGATGATGCAAAAGAAGATGCACCCACACAACCACTGCCTGCTTCAATCCCACCCGGAAACACGCAACCCGAACTGTTTGAGGTACATTACCCTGAACTGATAATCGGCCAACAGGTATGTACCTATTCGGATAACAAATACGGTAAAGTACTTAATGTTTCCAAATTAAATGTTAATGTGAGCCTGATCGGCCAGGCAAAATATCTCCGAGATGGCGTGTTCTTTGACGCACCGGAAGGCGCTTTGTTTGCACAGCCCTGGAAGACACTGACCTTCATCCCCTTGAATGAGCAACGTGCTTATTCCCGATTGAGCATTACGGCGTGCCAGACACGCGAATAAGAACACATGCTTTTTAGCTAGTGCAACTCAGAAGCCTGAAAAAACGGCTTGAGGCAAGAGTCTGGAAGACGCAGCAACCACTTTCTGCGATTTGGTATGCACCAAGCGGGCATTGATAATCAACCCACGGTTATTTTCGATTAAGGTTCCTACCAATACATAACCCACATTATGGATAAAGGGAATACTGCCGGTAGCGCGCTCAAGTGCAAAATCCCCTGCCATATCGCGAGTTAATTCATCAGCTAAACGATGCTCCATCACTGGCAAACCAATAGCCTGCAAGTCGTGTATAAAAAATTCTGCCAATTGAATACCTAAGCGGCTAGTCGTCCTCATACCGGCATCTAAATGCACAAATGAAGCGACCGCAA
This sequence comes from Oleiphilaceae bacterium, assembly GCA_041592735.1. GTDB lineage: Bacteria > Pseudomonadota > Gammaproteobacteria > Pseudomonadales > Oleiphilaceae > PZPK01. The sequence continues at coordinate 3,514 of JBFHPN010000078.1, forward strand.
TTTTTTCATTGATACGCACATCGGCCAGATCGCGCTCAAGCTCGGCGGACATTTGTTCGGTATAGTCACTTAAAAGCTGAAAATGTAAAGACGAAGAATATAAGGAACTATGCAAGGTCTTTTGGTTGGAACGTGTCTCGATGGAGGCTGCCTCAGGCCCCTGTGGCACATTTACTGAGGAAACATCCTGACAGGAAATGAAGCCGCCTCGATTATCTGCACATAATCGTGTGCCCTCGGAAGACGACATACAGCCGGCGAGAGAACCTAAAAGAACTGGCGCGAGAAGATACTTACCTGAAATTTTCATAGTCACAACCTGTCTGGAATAACTTAAGATTTGCCGCTTTTGTGGCAAAAAAGAACCTGATTGTTGTTAAGCAATTTCAGGGCCATTCTGCTATTTCAGGGGCATTCTGCCATTTCAGATATCAGGGTTATCAGTATTAACTAACTGGACTGTCCGTTCGAGAATCAACGATGCTTGTCATTCCAGCTGATACATTCCGATAGCGTCACCCCTTTGCCGCCAAAAATGTCCAGCGCGCTGCCAATGGTAAGATCCACCTTGCCGTTTGACAATTGATGAACCAGGGCCAGATCCTCCAGGGAGCGAGCCCCTCCGGCATAGGTAACCGGGATTGGGGAAATACTGCCCAGCAAGCTAACCAGTTCCTCATCGATACCTGCCTGTAAACCCTCTACATCCGCTGCATGAACAAGGAATTCGGCACAATGCCCGGCTAATTCATTTAAGGTAGCGGGGGTAATTTGGGTATCGGTGATGGTTTGCCAGCGATCCGTGGCGATATTCCAGCCGCTCTCGGTGCGACGGCAACTCAAATCAAAGACCAGATGAGCCTTGCCCACTTCTCGCTTTATGGTTTCGATGCGACGATCAGATAACTGTCCATTTTCAAACAGATAGGATGTGAGAATCAGGTGAGAGGCACCCGCCGCTAGAAACTCTGCGGCATTGGTTTCGTTGACACCACCGCCGAATTGCAAGCCTCCCGGCCAGGCAGACAGTGCCTTTAAGGCTTCTTCTTTATTCCCCGGCCCCAACGCAATGACATGCCCTCCCGCCAAGGTATGCGACTGATAAAGCCGCGCATAATAGGCTGCATCATAGGCGCTGATAAAATTGGTCTGGGCGCCCTGATCATTCAGGCTGCCACCAACAATTTGTTTTACTTTACCTTGGTGCAGGTCAATACAGGGTCGAAACTGGGTCAATGTAAACCTCAACGTTATCAATCAATTCAGAACGTACTTAAAGGCGGGCAAGTATAAACAATTTATACGCCAGGGAGTAGACATCAAACGACCAAGCCAATCTTCCCGCTGAAACAGCCTGACCCTATCTTAGGGAGTGCGCTCTCACATGCAACTTAGAAAATACGTGCTAGGCTGAAAAGGTTTCTCTTTTAAATCGTCGTGAACGTAAAACGCCGGCCATGATTACAAGAACACTAACCCCTTGTGAGAGATCTACTGAGTGATACGTGCCTTAATAAGCTGCTTTGTTCTTTTTCTCTTTAGCCTGAATACATATGCAGCCGCCCCGCAAAAAGAGCATATCAGCCAGATTGGTGATGGGGGTGATTTTTATGCGCTTGATCTCGATATGTACGTGCTCGAAGATGTAGAAAATACACTAAGCTTTGAAGAGGTTCTCCTTCCTGAATATCAGCAACAATTTATCTTGAACGACCAACCGATTTTAAACCTTGGGTTCACCACCTCGGTATTTTGGATCAAGGCCTCGCTGCAATACAAATCTTACGATGAACACCAGCCCAGAGAAAAACGCGATTGGCTGTTAGAAATTGCGCATCCTCAACTTGAAATGGCAGAGCTATTTATCCCGCAAAAAGACGGCTCCCTCATTCACAAAATTTCGGATGTCACAGTGCCTTTTTCGGAACGTGAAATCAAACACGTCAATAGTGTTTTTCCCATTACGACGCCTCATGATGAAGTACTGACCATCTACCTGAAAGTACGCAACAGCTCCAGTTTTATCGTCCCTTTACACTTATGGTCCTATGATCGCTTTACGGAAAAAGTAGCCGTAGAAGAGTTTGCATACGGCTTATTTTATGGCTGTATGCTGGTCATGATGCTCTATAACTTGTTTGTCTATTTTTCGGTTCGAGATGTCAGTTATTTATATTATGTACTCTATTTAGCCACCGTTGTCGGCTTCCAGCTAACCGTTAAAGCCCATGGTATTCACGTGCTGGGTGATGATATCGAGCTATTGGATAAGAAATACATCCCGTTGATGGCCTGGACCTCGTGGTTCGCGATAATTCAGCTGACTCGTCACTTTTTAAACACCAAGGAAAAACACCCCAGCCTGGATCAGATTCTCCGATTGTTCATGCAGTTTGCGATAGCATCCTGCCTGTTAAGTTACACCGTGATATTTTCAACCGCCATTCAGTGGATGGTGAATTTTTCTATTCTTTATATGGTGCTCATTCCATTTGTAGCGCTCTATTGCTGGTTAAATGGTAATCCGGCAGCCCGTTTCTTCTTTTTTGCCTGGCTGCTCCTACAACTTGCCATGCTAACGTATGCACTCATTGTTATTGGCTTATTCCCTGTCAGTATTCTGCTATATATCGCTCCGCCTATAGGCATCGTGGCCGAGGTTACCCTGCTCTCTTTTGCATTGGCAGATCGTATCAAAGTGATTCAAAAACAGGCCCTGGATGCTAACGAACTCGCAATGCAGCACCTGAAACACTACCGTTCGGTGTTCAACAACGCCGTCGAAGGCTTGTATCAGATTGCTCTGAATAATCGTTTTATTACTGTCAATCCGTCTATGGTCGGGATGCTGGGCTACAGTTCTGAACAGGCGCTCATCAGGAGCGACGTGCCTGCCCTGGATATTTGTTTTAGCGATAAAACGGTGCGTGATAGTGTCATCGATGATTTACGAGATAAAGGCACCATTCAAAACTATGAAGCCAAATACATCCGTAAAGATGGTGAATGTTTCTGGGCCAGCCACTCGGCTAAGGTCATTTATGATGAATCCGGAAAACCCAGCCATATAGAAGGCACTTTCATTGACATCACCGAACGCAAAGAAAAAGAGAAAGCGGTTCGAGAACGCGAATCAGCGCAGGCTGAAGAAAAAATAGCCAAAGCCTCCGCAGAGGCCAAAAGTACATTTCTGGCTAATATGAGTCATGAAATACGCACACCGCTCACTGCAATTATCGGTTACAGCGAATCTTTACGTGATGCCACCTTAGATAAGGAAGAAGCCAGTGATGCCATTAACACCGTCGTTCGAAGCAGCCAGCATTTGTTACGCATCATCAATGACATTCTGGATTTTTCTAAGATCGAAGCTAACAAACTTGAAATAGAATGTCTGGAGATCGATCTGTTCCTGCTCCTGACGGAGATTGAATCCTACTTTGGAATGATGGCGCATAATAAAGGATTACAGTTTGATATCCGCTATCACTTCCCGCTGCCCAGGAAGATCAACTCTGATCCGACCCGTTTAAAGCAGGTGCTCTTAAACCTTTGCAGTAATGCCCTGAAATTCACAGATAAAGGTAGCGTGGTCATCGATGTCAGTTTTGACTCCGCGAATGCGCAGATGTATTTTGCCGTTTGCGATACAGGCATCGGCTTAAGCGAAACCCAGATGGCGCATCTGTTTGAGGCCTTTACTCAAGCGGACACCTCAACCACTCGCAATTATGGTGGCACCGGTTTAGGTTTAACTATTTCCAAACAACTGGCAGAGCTCATGGGCGGTACCATTAAAGTGGATAGCACGCCGGGAATGGGCAGCCGTTTCACGCTGTCTATCTCAAGCGGACATCTCGACAATATTCAATGGGTCAACAGTCAACAGGATGCCAAGTTATCCGCCACAGAAGATGGCCCTAAATTAGACGTACCGAGGTTGAAGGGCCATATTCTCTATGCCGAAGATGGTCTGGATAATCAGCGCCTGGCCAGGTTGCTGCTAAAACCCACCGGTGCAGAACTCAGCATCGTTGAGAATGGCAAATTGGCGGTTGAGTTTGTCGCGACACACCCTGATATAGATCTGATTCTAATGGATATGCAAATGCCCGTCATGAACGGAGTCGATGCCACAAAATTGATTCGTGACACCGGTTTTTCGAAACCCATCATTGCATTTACGGCTAATGTGATGAAAGAAGAAGTTGCGCGCTATGCAGAGATTGGCTGTGAC
>JBFHPN010000079.1:0-7747 GCA_041592735.1 Oleiphilaceae bacterium
GCCAATTACCACAAGGTGTGAGGTTAAGGGAGTCGAGTATTGCTATTCGATTTCAATACCAAGGGAAACGATTCGAGGAAACGTGGAGGGTCAAACCTACTGCGTCAAATATCAAAAAAGCAGCAAAAATGCGGAAGGATATTATCGCAGACATCCGCGCTGGAATTTTTGAGTTTGAAGAATATTTTCCTGATTCACGCCATGCAAGTAAGAAAGAACAGCAAGATGAAATCGAAATGCCTACCTTCTGGGAAGTGGCAGAAAGTTATTTTAAGAGTTTAATTATTGCAAAGTCGACCAGGCGTGAATATAAGAACAGCCTTAAACGGCATTTCTTTGAAACGCTTGGTCCGATGAAAATAGATCAAATTCGGTACTCTCATATTGTGGATGTCATGGGTAGTATTGAATGGGGCTCTAAAAAAACTCGAAACAATGTTATTTCGCCATTAAGAGGTGTTTTTAAGTTTGCTAAGGCTGATCGATTGATTAGTTTTAATCCAGCCGACGAATTGGCTTTTGCCAAAACTCAGAAACCAAAACCAGACCCATTGTAGCTAGATGAGTTGGAGCTTGTCTTGGGTTGGGTTAAGAAGAATGAGAATGAAGTGTTGTATTGCTTCTTTGAGTTTGCTTTTTTTACTGGCTTGAGAACTTCTGAGCTGCTGGCTGTAAGTTGGAAAGATGTAGACTGGTTGAATGGGCGCGTTAGAGTGGATAAAGCACGAGTTGAAGGTGTGCTTAAAGAAACGAAGACCTATGAAGAGCGAGATGTTGAACTGAACTCTCGCGCTCTCTCTGCTTTAAAGCGGATGAAAAAACATTCGTTTTTGAGAGGAGAGGAGATCTTCATTAATCCTAATACCAATACGCCTTACATAACGAACAAGGCAATTCGTGAAGTGTGGAACTTTTGCTTGAAGAAGCTTGGTGTGCGTCATCGAGTTTCTTATCAGACAAGGCATACTTTTTGTACTATGAACCTCATGGCTGGCGCAAATGTCATGTGGGTATCTAGGCAAATGGGGCATAGCAATACTCAGATGACTTTGACGCGATATTCTGCATGGATTGAGCAGTCAGATAAGGCGAGTGAAACGAATAAGCTGGATGCCTTCGTGAAACAAAATGGGGGAAAAGTGGGGGAAATTAAAGCATGTTAACGCCAGAAAATAAAAAACCCTAACAAAATCAATTTGTTAGGGTTTAAAATTTGGTGGAGACGGCGGGAATTGAACCCGCGTCCGTCAGCACTCTGCCATCAGCTCTACATGTTTAGGACCCTCTATTGAGTTAACCTTGAACGACCCGGAGGGCAGGGTGTAAAAGGCGATCTCCTAAAGTTTCGCAACTTCGGCTGGAGCGGCCGTTGAAGCTAGCTTGTTCTCGGTGACACTCCGAAAAAACCGCGGTACAAGCACCTTGGGTGGAGTGCTAGCGGCCCTTAGGCTGCTAGAGCGTAGTTTTCGTCGTTTGCGACTATTGTTTACAGTAATTGGAGTACGAGTGTTACTGCCCACTCGACATGCACCTTTGGTTTTGTTACCAGCGTCGAAGCCATGTCGTCCCCGTAACTTAACCGATATAGCGTTTGGCTTCGACTACGTCGAGTCCCGGCCAGCAGGCGGAGCTGCTGTCGCTATTGCCTTTTGAAAGCCAAACTGTTGGCTTTCAATTCAAAGGTCGAAACAGGCAATAGCCCATGTCGTCCCCGGAACTTGTTCCAAAAATAAGCGTTTAAGTATCAAATATCACTTCAGGAAAACAACGCTACTTGTTTTTGCTTTACCTGTTTGTTTCTTTACTGCTGTTGATTATATAGGGGCGGATTCCCCGAATACAACCGCTCATTTGTTTATTTTCGTTGATTAAGCTTTAACATGTTCTCTGACGATGCGCTGTTTCTGTCTGTTCCAGTCGCGGTCTTTTTCTGTTGCTCGCTTATCGTACTCTTTCTTACCTTTGGCGATGGCTATCTCGCATTTTACTTTGTTCTTTTTCCAGTAAAGCGCAAGTGCGATGCAGGTATGGCCGGTCTGGTTCATTGCACCGGCAATTTTACCGATTTCCTTTTTATGCAGGAGCAATTTACGCTGGCGTCTGGGTTCTGCAATGATATGGGTGCAGGTAGAAGTGAGTGGTGTGATGTTGGCGTTCAGCAACCAGGCCTCACCATTTTTTAGAAAAATATGGGAATCGGTTAATTGAACTTTACCTTCACGTAAGCTTTTGACTTCCCAGCCTGTCAGCACAAGCCCTGCTTCGAATGTGGTTTCGATATGATAGTCGTGACGGGCTTTTTTGTTAAGTGCGATGGTGCCGCTGGCTACTTTAGGTTTTTTTTTGCTCATATTCGCGCTAACTGTCGCTTAAGGTTTGTTGTATCAAATAAATGGGTTGTTATTCTACACTATGTTTGAGCGGATTGTTTTAGCAGCAGAGAAAAATATATTGTATTGCGAGGTTTTGTTTTTCTGAAATGTGTACAATATGCGCGTTATTATCTGGATTTAAACAGGAATTGATGCTGGATGTCTTTAAGTATTAATCGTAGCGCGCTTGTCTTGCATTCGCGTGAAAAAATGAGCGCACTGGTGAATGATGTAGTGGCTTATCCGGAGTTTTTACCCTGGTGTTCTCGTGCCAGTGTGCTTGAACGGACTTCTGAATTTATGGTGGCCAGTATAGAAGTGCAGAAAGGCGGGATTCGCCAGTCTTTCACTACGCGCAATGACTTGTCTATAGATGGTCGTATTCATATGGATCTGGTCGACGGGCCGTTCAAATACCTCAAGGGTGTCTGGGATTTTATTCACCTAAAAGAAGATGCCTGTAAAGTCGTATTAACGCTTGAATTTGAACTAAAACAAAATATTGCCAAAATGGCTTTTGGCCCGGTATTTAATCAGGCGGCAAACTCGATGGTGGATGCGTTTTGTGATCGTGCCAATCAGATTTATCGTTAAAAAATGCGCGTTGAGTAATTGATATGACGGATAAGATTAAAATAGAAGTAGCTTATGCTCGACCAGATCTTCAAAAAATACTGGAAATTCGAGTTCCTGTAGGCACGAGTGTGTTTGACGCGGCTAAGGTTTCAGGAATTGATAGAATTTTCCCTGAAATAGATTTTAGCTCTATTGATATGGGAATATTCGGCAAAGTGGTAAAAGACCCGAAGAATCAGGCGATCAGAGAAGGTGAGCGTATTGAATTGTATCGCCCTTTAATCATTGATCCCAAACAGGCCCGGCTAAACAGAGCAGCGAAGTAAGTGCAAAGCTTGAGCGCAGGCCTGGGGCAGGCTTATTAACTGCCCGCTAATAAGCTGGATTTTCAGGTAGCAGAGTACCTTCGTAGCGCACAAACACCTCATCCTGATAATAGACTTTTATGGTTTGTTGCTCTATTTTTCCCCCGGCTTTCTGGTAGGTATAAATATAATTTTCCAGGTTCGGGTTGAACACATTGTCCAATACCGGCTTGCCTAACACAAAATGAACCTGTTTCTGCGTCATCCCGGGTTTGAGGGTGTCGAGCATTTCCTGGGTGATGATATTTCCTTGTTGGACGTTAATTTTAAAAACGCCCGGGAAGCTACAGGCCTGTATGATAAAACAGAAGGCAAGGACGAGGTATAAGCGAAAATGCATGCGATAATTAGCCATGTAATGAACTGTTCCAGTATTTTTGACTTGAGCTGAAAACAACTTTAAAGTCTGCGATAAATGTCGTGCTGATGGTGCAGACGACGTGAACAAACCAATGGTGTCATAATTTTTAGTGGGTCATCATACCTGAATCGTGTGAAAGCTGTGAATAGGATGATAAAGAAAACATGCCAGATAACATAGAATTAAAAAAAGCCGGTTTAAAGGTTACGCTACCAAGACTAAAAGTTTTGGGCTTATTGGAAGAAGCGGATGAGCATCACATGAGTGCAGAAGATGTTTATAAAGCACTTCTTGAGTCAGGAGATGATGTGGGTTTAGCCACTGTTTACCGTGTTCTCACCCAGTTTGAGGCTGCCGGCCTGGTATTGCGGCATAATTTTGAGGGTGGGCATGCTGTGTTTGAATTGGCTAAAGATGACCATCATGACCATATGGTGGATACCGTAAGCGGCAAGGTAATCGAATTTTTTGATCCGGTCATAGAGCAGAGGCAAAGAGCGATTGCTGAAGAGCATGGCTATGAACTGGTGGATCACAATCTCACTTTATATGTGAAGCCCAAGAAGGTTAAAAAATAGTTAGTAGGGTTTCCAGGGTTTATAGAAAGCAAAAAGCCGTTTCTTGTGAAACGGCTTTTTTTGTTTATGCAAACTCGATCATTTCTTTGGCGTGTGCCAGGGTTTGTTTGGTAATTTTGATACCTCCCAGCATCCGTGCAATTTCATTGGTTCTACTGGCTTCATCGAGTAAATCGATGGATGACTTCACGATGCCATCTTTTTCTCGCTTGCTAATGAAATAGTGGTGATCCCCTTGAGAAGCCACTTGGGGGAGGTGGGTGACGCAGATGACCTGGCCGTTTTTGCCTAGTTGATTGAGTAATTTTCCGACAATCTGAGCCGTTCCGCCGCCGATACCAACATCGACTTCATCGAATACCAGGGTCGGGATGGTTGAGCTTTGGGCTACAATGACCTGAATAGCCAAGCTAATACGGGATAATTCGCCGCCAGATGCTACTTTGTTAATGGCTTTAGGGGGTTGGCCGGGATTGGTGCTGATAAGAAATTCTACAGCATCTATACCGAATTGATTGACCTTAGCTCGCTCCAATGGGCTGATGCTAACCACAAATTTCACAGATTTCATATCCATCAGGGCAAGTTGTTCAGATATTTGCTGCTCCAATTGCTGGCCAACTGCAAGCCTCGCCTGGCGTTGTTTTTCCGCCATGTCGAAATAGATTTTTTCCAGACGCTCAACTTCTTTTTGTAACTCTTCGAGATTCTGGTCGCCATGTTCCATCTGTTCAAGTTCGTGGCTGATTCGCTCTTGAACCTGTCTGAGTTCTTCGGGTTCACAGCGATGTTTACGTGCCAGTTGATAGAGTGAGCTTAAACGCTCGTCGACTTGCTGCAAACGCTCAGGGTTGAGTTCGAAGCCATCTACAAAGTGTCTTAGGCTGCTGGAGGCTTCATCTATTTGAATCTGTGCTTCATTCAGCAGGTTCAGTGCTTCGTTCAGGCTCTGGTTTTCACAGGGAAGATTGGAAAGAGCCGAGCAGGCATGGCTGATGAGGCTGGTAATGTTGGTTTCGCCTTCGTCACAGATTTCCAGTGCACTATGTGTTTTGTTGAGCAGTAATTCAGCGTTGGACAATTCGGCTTGTTCTTGCTCTAACTCGGCTACTTCACCTTCCTTGAGGTTGAGCGCCAGCAGCTCATCTAACTGGAAGCGAAGCATATGCAGGCGGGCCTGGGTTTCATCCTGGTTGTTCTCAAGTTTGGCAAGGTGCCTGGTTTTTTGAGACCAGTTTTTATGGCTTTCGGCGACAGCTTCGGATAAAGGGTTGATATGCGCAAAATTGTCGAGAATCAGGCGATGATTGTCTTTGTTTAAAAGAGACTGATGTTCGTGCTGGCTATGGATGTCTATCAGTAATTCACCGATTTCCTTGAGGCTTTGCAATGGGCTAGGGTGGCCATTGATATAACCTCGGGATCGACCTTCTGCCGTAATGACGCGCCTGAGTATGCATTGCTTGCCATCTTCAAGATCGTGCGACTTAAGCCAGGCCAAAGCTTCGGGTTGTTTTTCGAGATCAAAAACGGCTGAAATATCGGCTTTTTCTTCGCCATGCCGAACCATGCTGGTGTCGGCGCGGTCACCCAGCGTAAGGCCCAGCGCATCTAGGATAATCGACTTGCCGGCACCGGTTTCTCCGCTTAGTACCGTCATGCCTTTTTGGAAGAAAACTTCGATCTGGTCGGCAATAGCAAAATTTGAAACACTTAATTGATTGAGCATGGTGGTTATCCGCAGGTGGATGGTTCTTTTTAAAATGATTCTACTGGGTACATATACAGTAAGTAAAGTCTGTAGTGGCGGCATTTTCAATAATTTTTTTAAAAGTAAAAAAATAACTTGAAAATTAAAGATGCAACCCCAAATAAGCAGCACTTGGTTTTGGGAATGCCCCAAACTGACGCTAACCTGTTTAATACACGTTTAATAATGGAGGCTCTGGTGAGTTCTGATGAAAAGATAGTCAATGAGGAACAGGTCGCAACCGACCAGAATGCGGCTGAAAATCAAAGCTCAGATCCTGTAGAAGAAACTCAGCAGGCGACGCAGGAGAACGCTTCTGAGCACGCTGATGCTAAAGACTGGAAGGCTGAGGCTGAAGCGTTGGCTAAACAGCTTGAAGAGTTAAAAGATCAGGCTATGCGTGTGCAGGCTGATGCGCAGAATGTTCGCCGCCGTGCAGAAATGGATGTTGAAAAAGCGCATAAGTTTGCCCTCGAAAAATTCGCCAAAGAGTTGCTGCCTGTGATTGATAGCCTTGAAAAGGCGGTAGAAGCTGAGTTGGCGTCGGGGAATGAAATGACCCCATTAAGAGAAGGTGTCGAGATGACGCTCTCCTTGTTTTTGTCGGCGATAAATAAATTCAATCTGGAGCAAATCGAGCCGGTAGGCAAGCCCTTTGATCCTGCTCTGCATGAAGCCATGTCGATGGTGGAAGTACCCAATGCTGAACCCAATACAGTTATTGCATCTATGCAGAAAGGGTACACCTTGAATGGTCGTCTGGTGCGTCCGGCTATGGTCATGGTTGCTAAAAATAGTGGTGCAAATTCAACAAAAATTGATGAACAGGCTTGAAGTTTATCAATCAGACCAAATATAGAGCATAACGAAATAGGATCGTGACTGCGGCGGCCTGGCCCAAGCAGTATAAGATTTAGAATTCAGAATATATAAGTGTGGAGTGATTCAATGAGCAGAATTATTGGTATTGACTTAGGTACAACTAACTCGTGTGTAGCGATACTGGATGGCGACAAGCCTAAAGTTATCGAGAACGCCGAAGGCGATCGTACTACCCCATCCATCATCGCCTTTACCGATGATAATGAGACGCTGGTTGGTCAGCCAGCAAAACGACAAGCGGTAACTAACCCTAATAACACCTTGTTTGCCATCAAGCGATTGATTGGCCGTCGTTTTGAAGACGATGTAGTGCAGAAAGACATCAAGATGGTGCCTTACAAAATCGTCAAGGCCGATAACGGTGATGCCTGGGTAGAAGTAAAAGGTGACAAAAAGGCACCTCCTCAGATTTCTGCTGAAGTCTTGAAGAAAATGAAAAAGACTGCGGAAGATTTTCTGGGTGAGCCTGTCACTGAAGCAGTTATAACCGTGCCTGCATACTTTAACGATTCTCAGCGTCAAGCGACCAAAGATGCGGGTAAAATTGCAGGTCTTGATGTTAAGCGTATCATCAACGAGCCAACCGCGGCGGCCTTGGCTTTTGGTCTGGACAAGAGCAAGGGTGATTCAACCATTGCTGTGTATGACCTGGGTGGTGGTACCTTCGATATTTCTATTATCGAGATTGCTGACGTTGATGGTGAAAAACAATTTGAAGTACGGTCAACCAACGGGGATACCTTCCTGGGTGGTGAAGATTTCGATATGAAACTGATCGATTATCTGGCAGAGCAATTCAAGAAAGACAGTGGTATCGACCTGAAAGGCGATTCTCTTGCCATGCAACGTTTAAAAGAAGCGGC
>JBFHPN010000080.1:0-7731 GCA_041592735.1 Oleiphilaceae bacterium
GCTTCTTTCAGGTCGTCTATGTCGTAATTGGTTAAACCCAGATGCTCCAGTATTTCTTTCTGGCTTTGATCCCATTCGGCATCATTATTTTGCCGGCCAATCACTTTATAATTACCACAAATATTTTCAGCCACTTTCAGAATTGCCAGCAGGGTCTTTTGGCGCTGGTTTCTGCCATCTTTGCTTTCGAAAATCTGTTTGGTGTTATGGTGCTCTGCAATGGCCAGGCATAAGTGATCTGGCAAATTCCATGATCGGGCCGTGTAATAACCAACCACACAGTGGTTTGTGTTAAATTTTTCATTTTCATAATCAATAATGCGTTCATGCTGACTGGCATAGGCATTTTGAAGTTCACGGAGGTAATTATTGAAGCGCTTCATCATCAACGGAATGCCAGCGTTATGGAATAATCCAAGCGTGTAAGCTTCATCAGGATTGGGGAAGCCGACTTTTTTCGCAACCGTTGCGCACACCATGGCAATATCATTTGCGGTATCCCAAAAGGAGGTCAGTTCAACGATATTTTGATCTGACATATGCCCTTTGATGGCCAGGCCATTGAGAATGTTTACAACGGTGTTGATGCCGAGCAGAGAAACGGCTTGTTCAATGGAGGTGATTTTATTGCTCAATCCAAAAAATGGGGAGTTAACAAATTTGAGCATGGTACCGGAAAGACCCACATCTTTAGCAATGAGATCGGCAATTCTTTTGATATCAGGCTCAGGAACAATTTGCTCCATTTGAAGATCCACCAGTATCTGGGGCTGAGGAGGTACAAATATTCCTTGAAGTATTTTTGCAACCTGTTCGTCAGTCAGTTGTGTTGGCATCGCCTTAGGTCTCCGTAAAGTGCGTCTCTGAGAGTTGTCCTGCAGATTTATAAGTTTAGAGTGCTTTGCTTAAACTGCTATGATTTTTGTGTGAAAAAAATGCACAGTCTTGTATCTGTCTTGTTATACTGCGCGGCTATTTATCCGGGTTGAATATACTGATCATCGATTTAGCATGTGAATTATCGGCATGCCCACATGACGCCAAGCCGGTTACTATTATGTCGAGGCAGGATATGAATACGATTGCGTTAAACAAAGGTGCTGAAAAACGCCTGAAACAAGGTCATCTCTGGATTTACAGTAACGAGATCGACACTAACAAAACACCGCTTAAACACTTTTCTCCCGGTGAACAGGCCGTTGTGATGGATCATTCCGGACGACTCATGGGGACGGCATTCATCTCGCCTTCATCGTTGATTGCTGGTCGCATGATAAGCCGCAGTGCGCAACAGTTTATGGATCAGTCATTGCTTGTACATCGCTTTAAAATAGCGCTGTCAATCCGGCAATCGGTATTCTCTGAATCTTCATATCGCCTGGTATTTGGAGATAGTGATCGTCTTCCCGGACTGGTGATTGACAGATTCGAAGATGTCTTTGTGATTCAGATTTCTTCAGCAGGTATGGAAGCGTTGAAGGCTGATATTGTGGCGGCACTTGAAAAGGTTTGCCGGCCTGCAAGCATCGTCATTAAAAACGATGGCAAGATGCGTGCGCTCGAGAATCTGGAAAGTTACATTGAAGTAGCCAAAGGTGAATCAGTTGAGGAAGCGCATTTTACTGAAAATGGCGTGAAGTTTGTTGCGCCAATACAGGCGGGTCAGAAGACTGGCTGGTTTTTTGATCATAGGATGAATCGTGCGAGGCTAAAGGATTATGTTAAGGGTAAGCGGGTATTGGATCTTTATAGTTATGTGGGTGGATGGGGCGTGCAGGCTGCCGCATTTGGTGCGGATTCCGTCACTTGCGTTGACAGCTCCAGTCTGGCTTTAGACTATGTGTTAGCAAATGCATCAGCGAATAATCTGCAAGATAAAGTCAGTTGTATCGAAGGCGATGTATTTGATGTCTGTAAGCAGCTAAAAGAAGCTGGTGAGCGTTTTGATGTGGTAATTGCTGACCCGCCGGCCTTTATACCGCGTCGAAAAGACCAGAAAGCGGGTGAGTTGGCGTATCAGCGTTTGAATCAACTCGCCATGCGTTTGCTGAGTAAGGATGGCTTGCTGGTCTCTGCATCCTGCTCGATGCATTTATCCAGAGAAGCATTAATAAAAGCCATTTCTCTTGCAGGGCAAACGCTGGAAAAGCAATTACAGATTTTAGAGCAGGGAGGTCAAGGGCCGGATCATCCTGTTATACCGGTTATTCCCGAGACGGATTATTTAAAGGCTGTTTTTGTAAGGGTATTACCTGCCTAGAAGAGATGCGTTGAGGGTTATTTTTCCTCAGGTTTGAGTGCCTCAAGCAGCTCGCTTAGTAATACGCGAGCCATCTCGGTGGCACGCGCACTTTGGTGTGGAGTAATTCCGAGCGTTTCATCGGGCACTTGAGCCGTTTCAAGACGTTTCAGGTGCTGGTCCAGAATTTTCGTGAGGCGGGGAATCAGGGTGTTGCTTCGTTGGGTATCAATAGCAGCCAGGGCAGGCTGAATTCGTTGCTTCCAATCCAGTGAAATCTCTCGTATATCGGTATGGATTTGTCTGGCTAACAAAGCGCTGTAAAGTGTTCGTCTGATTTCCGGACTCTCTTCCTGGCTCTTTTTAGTGGCATTAAGGGCTGCAAAATCTGTTATCTCTCTTTCTTTGTCGGCACCTCTTAGCATTATTTCCAGGGGATGAAAACCGAGGGTTACATAGGCTTTATCGCCTAATTGGAATTCCTGATATAAGTTCTCCAGCGTGATGTTGATATCGGCATGAATCAAACCGCTGAATGGGTAGTTTTTAACACTATCCAGGTAGCCAGGAAGCAGCGGATGACTATCCAGCCTGGTATGGGCGTCGATAATTGAACGATTCGCATTGGTAGAGCCCATGCTAAGCAGCTCAGTGAACACGCTATGCAGAAATAATCCTGCATGGTAAGCGTCATGGGCTTGTTCCCAGGCTTTCAGGCTGTTCTCATGGATGGTATCAGACGGTGTTTTGGCTAGTTTCATGATTGTGCTATTCAGAGCACGAGCATCATTATCGAGCGTCAGGTAATAAGCATCGATTCTGTCAAGCAGTGGTTTCAGCGCCAAACTGGCGATATGAGTCTGGACAGCAGTTTCTGTTATTGGGGGTAACAGATCGGCTGAGGGGTCCAGGGACAAGGTGTGTGAGGGGCTTTTGCTTGATTCGGTTTCTGATTCAGAGCAAGCGGTTAAGCCCATGACTAAAATGCTGCAAAGCAGGCGTGCCAGGTATCGCCTTGATAGGACAGCGTTGATAGTCATGCCGTTAATCTCTGAGACTGTGTATCGGCCAATCATTCAATTGGCATTTGATGCGCAGCTGTTCATCAGGATCTACCCCCACAGGATTATCCACTAATTCAAGCAGCGGCAGGTCGTTATGAGAATCGCTATAAAAAAACGCGCCGTCGAGCGATAAATGCTGTTCAGATAACCATTCCTTGAGTCGAGTGATTTTTCCCTCTCTGAAGCTAGGGGTTCCTGAGACTTTTCCCGTGTATTGGTTGTTGATAATTTCCGGCTCGGTGGCAATTAAGGTATCCACCTTGAAAGCCCTCGCGATCAATTCAGTGACAAAACGGTTGGTGGCCGTAATGATCATCAGATAGTCACCTCTGCTGCGATGTTCTTCAATTAATTGAAAAGCTTTTGGTAACATGACCGGTTTGATTTTTTCATTAAAAAAGTCTTCTCTCCAGGCATTTAACCTTGAAATGGGGTGGGCTTTGAGGGGTTCCAGCGCAAATTCCAGGTAAGCATTGATGTCCAGTTGGCCGCTTTGATAGTCGAGAAGGAATTGATCATTGGCGTTTTTGTATCGTTCAGCATCAACAATCCCTTTTTCTACAAGGTATTCTCCCCAAGCATGATCGCTGTCACCGGCAATAAGCGTATTGTCCAAATCAAAAATAGCCAACGCCACAGACTTTCTCCCATAAAAACAATGTATTGAAAATAATGCGCTGAGGATAGCAGATCATAGGTGAAAAAATCCTGTTCTAGTCTAAAATTTAGATAAATATGAATCAATTGCATGCATCCCGGTTTGCTGAAAAGGGTAATTTCTGGAAGAATGCAGGTAATTAAAAATTTAAGGATATTGAGCAGTGATAGATTCTGACGGCTTCAGGCTGAATGTCGGAATTATTCTCGCTAACCAATTCAATGAAGTGTTATGGGCAAGACGCATCGGACAAAATTCCTGGCAGTTTCCCCAGGGAGGGATCAAAGTTAATGAAACGCCGGATGAGGCATTATTTCGTGAATTGTATGAAGAAGTTGGATTACAGCCTTCAGATGTTGAAATAGTGGCAAAAACCAAGGGGTGGTTGCGTTACCGGCTCCCCAGGAAAATGATACGTCATCACTCTTTGCCTTTGTGTGTTGGGCAGAAACAAAAGTGGTATTTGCTTCGGATGTTAAGCGAAGACTCGATGGTTTCCATGAGTTCAAGTACCCATCCGGAGTTTGATCAGTGGCAGTGGGTCAGCTATTGGTATCCACTGGGACAAGTTGTTTCTTTTAAGCGAGAAGTTTACCGACGGGCAATGAAAGAATTGTCTTCCGACTTATTTAAACCGCGTAGTGCTTATCTTAAGCGATGAGTATAACAACAGGATAACCATGAATGCTTAGTGTACTGCGTAGCATTGTTCAAGAAGTAAACAACGCAGCTGATCTTGACCAGGCGCTCGAAATAATTGTGCTACGTGTTCAACAGGCCATGTCTACTGAAGTTTGCTCTGTATACATATTGGATGCAGAGCAAAATCGTTATGTGCTCAAAGCATCAAAAGGCTTAAAAGAAGATGCGATTGGCCGGGTGAGTCTAGGTTACTCAGAGGGTCTCGTAGGGCTTGTGGGTGTGCGTCAGGAGCCTATCAATCTGGAGCATGCGCAGGAGCATGAACGTTACAGATATTTTCCGGAAACGGGTGAAGAACGTTTCGAAAGTTTTCTGGGTGTTCCGATTATCCATCATAAAAAAGTGTTGGGTGTCATCGTTGTTCAGCAGGCCAGCAATAGCCGTCAATTCGATGAAGGTGAAGAGGCATTTCTCGTCACTATTTCGGCACAATTAGCCAGTGTCATTGCGCACACGGAAGTGACGCGCGTGATGGAATCACGAAATGATAGTGGCGAGACTGCCAAAGATATTACCTTTACCGGGGTAGCGGGTGCGCCAGGTGTGGCAATTGGCAGGAGCGTAGTGGTTTATCCTGTGGCAGATCTGGATTCAGTGCCTGATAAGGACGCAGCAGATATTGAACAGGAAATCGCTCTTTTTGAAGAGGCAATCAAAGCAGTCCGTTTGGATATCAAAGCTGTAGGCTTACGTTTATCCACGCAGTTGCGACCAGAAGAGCAGGCATTGTTTGATGTCTACCTTAATATGCTCGACGACAATGCGCTTGCGGGAGAGGTAAAATCTAAAATTACATCAGGTAAGTCGGCACAAACTGCGCTTCGCGTCATTATTAACGATTATGCGCGTCATTTTGAACTGATGAATGATGATTACCTTAGCGAGCGAGCTGTTGATATTAAAGATCTGGGCCGACGAGTCCTTTCTTATCTTCAAGAGGGCTCAAATGCAGAACTTAGTTTTCCTGATAACACGATTCTGGTAAGCGATGAGTTAACGCCTACCATGCTGGGAGAAGTGCCCCGAGAAAAGCTTCTTGGTTTGGTCTCAGTCAAGGGTTCAGGAAATTCTCATGTTGCAATCTTGGCGAGGGCAATGGGCATACCTACTGTGATGGGTGTCCTGGATATGCCGCTAAGCCGGCTTGATGGTAAAGATCTAATTGTTGATGGATACAACGGTGAGTTGTTTGTCAGCCCGTCAGACAGCCTTAAACATTATTATCGCCAGATCGTTGAAGAAGAAAAACTTCTGGATCAGGGGCTTGAAAAGTTAAAAGACTTGCCTTGTGTGACGAAGGATGGCCATACCATTCTAGCCTGGGTAAATACCGGTTTAATGACAGATGTCGTTCGCTCTATCAATCAGGGGGCAGAGGGTGTCGGGTTATACCGTACCGAAGTGCCGTTTATGATTAATGAGCGTTTTCCAAGTGAACAGGAACAAATTATTTGTTACCGGGAGCAGCTTGAAGCCTTTGCGCCTAATCTGGTCACGATGAGAACCTTGGATATCGGCGGCGATAAATCTCTTCCTTATTTCCCTATCAGTGAAGAAAATCCCTTTCTCGGTTGGCGTGGCATCCGGGTGACGCTGGATCATCCCGAAATATTTTTAGTTCAAATGCGCGCGATGCTGAAAGCAAGTGTGGGGCTGGATAACCTGCGCATCATGTTGCCGATGATTTCCAGCGTCAATGAAGTTGAAGAAGCGCTGCATCTCATTTACCGGGAATATCACGAAATTCGGGCTGAAGGCTTCGATGTGACAATGCCCCAGATTGGTGTGATGATTGAGGTACCCGGGGCGGTTTATCAAGTAAAAGAGCTCGCGGACAGGGTTGATTTCTTGTCAGTAGGTTCCAACGATCTCACCCAGTATTTGCTGGCAGTGGATCGAAATAATCCTCGAGTTGCTTCTCTTTATCATTCTTTTCATCCGGCAGTCCTGCGGGCGCTCTACGCCATTGCGAAAGATGCTAAAGAAATGGGTATCCAGTTAAGTATTTGTGGAGAGCTGGCAGGAGATCCTGCGGGTGCAGTCTTGCTTCTGGCTATGGGGTACGATGCTTTGTCGATGAATGCGTCCAATCTATTAAAGGTTAAATCTGTTATTCGGGGTATTGATCTGGCATGGGCGCAAAAATTATTAGAAAACGTGCTGACCCTGGATTCACCTTATGTTATTCAGAGTACCTTGAATCTGGCGCTGAAGGAGGCCGGTTTTACCCGTTATTTGCGGCCGGCAAAAATTCTGGAAGAGTTATCTAAGCACTAAATAAAATGATTAGGGTGAACACTCTAGTATTTATCAATAGCGTATAGCAGGTGTAGGCGGTTTTAATGAGGTTTGAAAATGTCTGATTTGACATTGCACACTAAGAATAAGCTCAAGCTGGGTTTGGCGCTGGGCGGCGGCGGCCCATTGGGTGGCATTTACGAGATCGGTGCATTAAGAGCGCTCGATGAAGCGCTTGATGGATTAGATCTGAACGACTTGCATACCTATGTTGGGGTGAATGCGGGTGCGTTTATCGCCGGTAACCTAGCAAATCAAATGACGCCGGCTCAAATGTGCAGGATATTTGTGCGCAATGAAGCGGATGTTCATCCTTTTCATCCGGCGGTTTTTTACAAACCCGCTTTTTCTGAGTATCTTCAGCGAGCCAAAGCGGTACCAAAAATACTGTTTAAGGCATGGTTAAATTTTTTAAGCCATCCTCATGATCAAAGTGTTCTTGAGTCTCTTACTGCACTTGCTCAGGCAGTACCTGCTGGCATTTTTGATAACGAAGGCTTTCATCAGTATGTTGCAAAGTCCTATAACGCCATAGGCAGGACCAATGATTTTAAACAATTGCGCAAGAAATTAATTGTTATCGCTGCCGATCTTGAGTCGGGGCAGACCGTCCGTTTCGGTGGTGATGGCTTCAGGCATGTGCAGATATCCAAAGCTATACAATGTAGCATGGCCTCTCCAGGTCTGTATCGCCCTGTTGAAATCGATGATCATTACTATGTAGATGGTACCTTGAACAAGGGGATGCATACCTCTGTTGCATTTGATGA
>JBFHPN010000081.1:0-7698 GCA_041592735.1 Oleiphilaceae bacterium
ATTCTTTGAAGCGAATCTCGGGTTTGCCGATGCAGGTGAAACCAGTGCAGAGCAGCTTGGTCAGGTGAAGCTGCTCACCAATGCCCAGCGTAAGTACCGTTATTACAATGTCAGCCTGGGCTATAACCTCTTGCCCGGGCAGGCCTATTTTGCGAGACGTTATGCGTTTAATTCCAACTTTTATTTGATCATGGGGCTGGGCGCAACAGAATTTGCAGACGATAACCGAATGACGATTAATTATGGTGCAGGCTATCAAGTATTAATCAACGATTTTCTGGCCTGGCATATCGCCGCTCGGCAACACCTATACAAAATAGACTTGTTAGGTGAAGAAAAGAATAGTGTGAACACAGAACTGAGTACCGGGCTTTCATTTTTCTTTTAACAGGCGACGCTCAGTAGCAGATGCTTAAACGAACTAACTAAATCAACTACCAGAGGAGCCCCTTATGCAGCGGCAAACGATGTTGAAAACCTTTTCTTGTTTTATCCTGGGGCTGTCTCTTGGCTTCAATCTGCCCGCGATGGCGTCCGATATAGAAGGCACGGCACCGGACTTTACCTTAAAAAGCAAGTCTGGTGAGAATATCCGTTTACAAGATCTGCGTGGTGAAGTGGTGATGCTGAATTTCTGGGCGTCCTGGTGTGGGCCATGCCGTGAAGAAATGCCGCTGATGGACGTAATTTATCAGCAATATAAAGACCTTGGTTTTACCATTTTAGCGGTCAATGTCGATGAAGATTCAGCCGATGCGGATAGGTTTCTGGCTTCTGTGCCTGTCAGTTTTCCCGTTGTTTATGATAATCAGAGTAAAGTCAGTGAAATGTATAAAGTCGATGCGATGCCCACCACCATCCTCATAGACAGAGATGGCCAGAAACGTTTTCTGCATCGTGGCTACAAGGCTGGCTATGAAGATGATTATGAACAGCAAGTGAAGCAACTGGTTAGAGAATAGTGTTTATTAAAGGGTGGGATTGTCAGTATCCCATCCATGTTTTTCATGTTGATAAGAGATAACAAGGTCAATGAATAGATTACTAATCCCTGGCTTGCTGGTGTTGAGTCTCACTGTTTTATTTACGGGGTGTGCGGAAATCAAACCCTGGGTAAAGCCCTATGAGCGCAGTAATCTGGCTGATCCGATCATGAGTCTCAATCGACACGGCGCGGCAGGCTCTTATATTCATCATGTTTATCAGGCACGAGAAGCAGCACGCGGTGCAGAAGGCGGATCAGGAGGTGGTTGTGGCTGTAATTAACCACACATACCGGGATAGACCTTTTTTTAAAGCATTTATTCAATTGTTAATCACTGTTAAATGCTTGATAGGTATGTGTATGCTGTTTGCCGCAACGCTTCAGGCTGCCACCTTGCCGCCAGATTCAGTCGATGCGCTTTATCATGAATATGATGGTGGCGGGATGGATATTAATGGCCCGTTTTTGCTGGTGAGAAAAAGTATCGGCACGGATTTTTCAGTGAATGGCCATTATTATATCGATTCGGTTTCAGCGGCCTCCATTGATGTTCTGGCCACCGCAAGTGAATACAAAGAAGAGCGCACGGAATACAGCGTAGGTCTTGATTACTTACATGAAAAAACCATGTTGAGTACCGGCTATATCAATAGTACCGAAAATGATTTTGAAGCAAAAAATGTTTTTGTCTCGCTCAATCAGTCTTTTTTTGGCGATTTGTCCTCTATCAGCCTGACCTATGCAAAAGGCTGGGATGTTGTCGGCAAAATAAATAGTGATTTCAGTGAGGACGTGGATCGAAATATCTACAAGATAGGGCTGAGCCAGATACTGACCAAAAACGCCATGCTCGGTTTAGATCTTGAAATGATTACCGACGAGGGCTTCTTGAATAACCCTTACCGTCGCTATCGTTTTCTGGATAGTAATGCCGCGTCCGGTTATTCCTATGCCGATGAAGTTTATCCTGATACCCGCACCAGCAGCGCTGTCGCCTTGCGCGCCTTATATTATTTGCCCTATCGGGCCTCCGTGAAGGCAGAGTATCGTTACTATACCGACAGTTGGGATATTCGCGCACATACCTTTGAACTGGCTTATGTACACCCTTTGAATGCCCACTGGACTCTCGAAGGCCGCTACCGGTTTTATACCCAAAGCCAGGCAGAATTTTACAAGGATGTCTTCCCGTTTCAGGATGCCGAGACCTATATGGCGCGAGACAAAGAATTAAGCCAGATGTCAGATTATACCTTGGGCGCCGGTGTCAGTTATGAGTTTGGTCAAGGGGTGATCCCCACGATAGATCGAATGAAATTCACAGCGTTAGTGGATTATATGAACTTCACTTATGACAATTTCAGGGATGTTACCCAAACCGGTTTTACCGCAGGGGAGGAACCCCTTTTTGAATTTGATGCCTGGGTAACCCGTTTATCTATTTCTTTTGAATATTAATCCGTGCTTAGGCATGTTGAAAGGAACGCTTAAATGAACACATTATCGCGACTTAATACGAATTCGCTTTTTTCCCGATACATCGTTTCCCGGTACATCATGCTGGCTTGTTTGGCGCTTTTTTCTTTGCTAAGCCATGCACAAGGTTCTGCCGATCAGCCAGCCGCAGCACCTCAGCCGGTCATCGAGCCGGCTGTGCCCGAAACAGAAGTTGCTTTAAGCGTTGAAGAACTAAAAAAACAAGTGATCAAACTAAACCGGGATTTATTTATCCTCGAAGAAGATTTGCTCTTTCCTGCCAACACGCAATTTGTGGTTTACCTCAGTTTTGCGACAGGAAAGTTTCTTCAGTTAGACAGTATTACCCTCAAAGTGGATGACGAGGTGGTCGCCGCACACCTTTATACCGAAAATCAGTTGCAGGCCCTCAAAAGAGGAGGCATGCAGCGTTTACATATGGGCAACCTGAAAACGGGCGAGCACGAAATAACAGCGATTGTGCATGGCATTGGACCCAATAAAAAACCCTATAAACTCGGTAAAACCACTGTGTTCGAAAAGAAAAACGATCTAAAAGCGCTGGAGATTCGCATCGAAGATCAAAGCGCCAATTATCAGCCATCGATCAACATCGTTGAATGGGAAAAGTAAGTTGATTAAGCCTTTCGCCATAAAGACAAACCTAAACGGCCTGCATCATTTGATGAAGCAAGCAAGCCGGCTGCCGGTTAAACGTCATGTAGTTGCATTGCGTAGAGTTATTCGATTTTGTGCGGTGTTCTTGGGCTGCGTGTCTTTGAGTGTTATGAATAGCCATTTGGTAAATGCTCAAGCAAAAGAACCGGCCAGAGTCAGTGATGTGCTCTATGGTGAAAGCCTTTACGCCTTCTATCAGGGGCACTTCTTTGAGGCCTTGAGTTTATTGAAAGTTGCTGAACTTCGAGGTGGCGTCAAGGGGCATGGCGATCATCCCAAACTTGTGGAAGGTGGCCTGATGCTTTCTTATGGTATGGTTGCCTCAGCTAAAACATTATTCGAGGCCACGCTTAAAGAACAGTTAACGGTTAATGATAAAAATCTTGCCTGGTTCTATCTGGGCAAGGTGTTTTATCTGCAACAAGACTATGCCGCATCGCTGGCGAGTTTTAAACATATTGAGCAGGCTGCCTTTGCTGCGGCCAAACAGGATCAGTATCACGAGCTTTTGTATCTCAGAGCACAGATCGCTTATCTGACAGAAGGGAAGGTGGATTCCTCCCTTATTGCAGGGCTTCCACAGGATCATATCTACCCGTTTTATTTGCGTTTTAATCAGGCAGTTGGCCAAAGCCAAACGAATACAAACAAGGCTTTAGCAGAGTTTACAAGCCTGGCGCAGGCTATACGCTTAAAACTCAATACATTAAAACCTGCTGACGCTATAGAATCACCTGATCGCACCGAAGTTCTGGCTCAAGAGGAATGGCGAGCATTATTGGATCAGACGCTGCTTGCTAGTGCTCGCTTACAGCTCCAGTTAAAACAGCCGGAAGCAGCCTTCGAAAGTATTCAGAAAATTGATAAAAAAGGCATGTTTGCCGCTCAGGCTCTGTTTTTATATTCAGTCGCAGCAACACAATTAGGCCAATATCCCCAGTCCCTTGCTGCGCTCGAAGAGTTAAAAAAATTAACGCACTTCAACCCCTGGCAACAGCAGAGTGTCTATGCGTTGGCCTATCTTTATGAGCAAATGGGCGAAGCAGATCTGGCAGTGCAGGCTTACCGTATAGCCGTGACCCACTTTGAAACGCTGCAGGAAAAACTGGCCACTGAGCGGCAAAAGCTCAATGAAGCCTATATTCTGGAAGCCTTGCAGCTCAGTGATTCAATCGGTCAGCCAGATTTGAATAAAGATGCCTATGGCCGGATTAAGCCCGATAACCACCGGTTTTATTTCTCTCATTTATTGGCCTCCGAACGTTTTCAAATTCAATTAAGTGAACTGCATGAACTGTATATTTTGAAAAATTCTTTAAATCGCTGGGCCTTGCAACTGAATTCCTTTGACGGCATGTTGGCTACGCGCGAACAAGCACGCCAACAAAAGTTAAGCGCTCTGGCAGAAGAACTTGCTGATAAAAATGTTGCCTTATGGCAGCAAAAAACCACGCTTTTCAAGGCGAATATCGAGGCAGCAAACGAGACGCATAATGCTTATTTCTTTATGGACGCTGAGCAACTGGCCTACTATAAACGCATTCAGGCTACCACCGAAAGGCTGAATGCTTTACCTGATGCTCATCCCGAAAAATCACGTTATCAAACACGACTAAACCGCGCACGAGCTTATTTTGATTGGTGGATTGCAGACCAATATCCGATTAATCGCTGGCGAACGCAGAAAGCACTGAAACTGCTTGAACGGGAAATGC
This sequence comes from Oleiphilaceae bacterium, assembly GCA_041592735.1. Taxonomy (GTDB): domain Bacteria; phylum Pseudomonadota; class Gammaproteobacteria; order Pseudomonadales; family Oleiphilaceae; genus PZPK01. The sequence goes on from JBFHPN010000081.1 coordinate 4,855, forward strand.
AGGCATTCACCCAGCGATATACGGCATTGCAATCGGAACAGGTCCTAGATGAGCAGCATCGAATGTATCAACAACGTTTGGTAGACGGAATGGAACGCTTGAATTATCTGGAAAATGCCGTGCAGAACAGTATTGCCAAAGCAAGCGGAGAACTTCAGCAACTGGTTGATCAGGCAATGCAGACGCAAATCAATGAAATTGGCGTGTATTTGCTAGCCGCGCGTGAAGCACTGGCGCGTGTCAGTGATCAACAGTTCAGGCGCGCAGCGGGTGTACAGGAGCCTGTGCCAGCGGCTGTGCCTTCCTCGCAAACAACACCCGAATCCGTAACGGGAGATCAGCCATGAATCTGACTGATCTGAAAAGCCGACTATTGCTCGCTTGCCTTGTGAGTATTTTGCAAGGTTGCCAATTGTTTGGCATTGATAAAGAAGCGACGCAGGCGCAAAAGTTCCATGAAAGCAGCCTGGCATCGTTGCAACCTGCGCTGCTTACCTTGCCACCCAAGCAATCGCCAACCCTGGGGATTGATGAGGTTATCGATAGCTACACACGCTTATTGCCGTTGTTACAAGAGCCCGAAAAGCAGCTCACCGTGTTGCACCGACTGGCCGATTTAAAACTGCAAAAAGGTGAGCAGTTGATGGCTGAACAAGCCGTTGATGAGCTGGATATTGCGGTCTCTGCCTACCTGGGGCTGCTAGAAAAGTATCCGGAGCGGCGGGATAACGATGAAGTCCTTTATCAACTTGCTAAGACCTACGATTTAAAAGGAGAGGCGGAGGCCTATTTTGAAACGCTGACACGATTGGTGAACGACTATCCGGATTCGGTTTATCGTTCCGAAGTTCAGTTCCGGCGTGGAGAAATTTTATTTGCCTGGTCGGACTATGTCGAAGCTGAAGTCGCGTTTGCCAATGTTGTCCAGATGGCAGATGCCAGTTATCTGAACAATGCCATGTATATGTTGGGTTGGTCGGTCTTCAAACAAAATCGCTATGAACAGTCTCTGGTTTATTTTAGCCGGGTACTGGATGACATTTTTTCCGATCAGGCTGAGTTTGAAATTGTCGATACCACACGTACCCCGGTTCACCAGAACACCCTGGTTGCCGATTTGCTGCGTGTGATGAATTTATCCTTTTCCTACCTTGAGGGGGCAGAAAGCATTGTTGCACTGTTTCAGCAAGTTGGCCTGCGCCACTATGAAGTGATGGTGTACGCATCCTATAGCGAGTGGCTGCTGAAAAATGAACGCTACCTCAACGCCATTGAGGTGTATCAAGCCTTTATTCGTGTCCATCCGATGAGCTTGTGGGCACCCCGTTTTCATATACAGGGTATAGAAACCCTAAACGCCGCTAAATTCTCGGCAAATATCTACGACGAAAAAGCCCGCTTTATCGAACAGTACGGAAAAGGCAGTGCGTTCTGGGATTTTCATGAGAGCAATCCGCAGCTTGCCTTTATCTCCCGGGAAGATGATCATCTTGCCTTTACCCGAGAACATCTGGAACGTTTAATACTGGAATTGGCAGACTTGCATTATGTCAAAGCCCAGTTGGCAGAAAAGAAACAGAAGAAGAATGAGAAAAATCTCTCCGCAGACGCGCGTGAAAATTATCAGAAATCTGCCTTGTATAATCGCCGTTTCGCGGAAACATTTCCCGCCCATCCTGAATTAGCGAAACGACAGTTTCTGTTAGGGGAAAGTGAATTCAAATTAGCAAACTGGCTAGCCGCAATAGATGCCTATCAGCAAGCAGCCTATAACTTCCCCGGTTTTGAAGACGCCGCCGAAGCAGGCTATGCGTCGATCGTTGCGTTCGATGCCTTTAGCCAGACCTGGCAAGGCTATGCACCCCATGAACTTCAAAACTGGCAAGCTCAACGACAAGCCAATCGTATTCGGTTTGTGGATGAACATCCGGTTGATCATCGGGCCTTGTCGGTTCTGTTTGTGGTGTTATCAGAAACGTTTCAGCAGAAAAAATTCGAAGAGACCTTGAACTATGCCCAGCGTTTGCTTGCCTGGCAGACTTCTTTTACCAATGCGCCCAAGCCAGGCGATACGGAACGCAGAGAAACGCAGATCATCAAGGCACATAGTCTCTACGCGCTGGCGCGTTATGCTGATGCAGAATCCGCGTATTACCTGGCGATCGCAGATCTGGCACCTAATGACGCCAGACAGGCCGCACTGACTGAAAATCTGGCGGCCAGTGTCTACCGTCAGGCAGAAGGTTTCCTGAGCGAAAATAAAAAATCTGAGGCGATTAACGAATTACTGCGCGTCGGCAAGGTAGCGCCTTTTTCTTCGTTGCGACAGAACGCAGAATATGATGCCGCTAATTATTTAATAGAATTAAAACGCTGGCAAGACGTTATCGATGTGCTGTTAGCGTTCAGACAAGCCTATCCTCAGCATCATTTAATAGACACCCTGCCTGCGAAATTAGCCCTGGCATATCGGGAAACAGAACAATGGGCCAACGCAGCCGGTGAACTAAAACGTATGCGGGAACTGGCTAAAACTGAGCAGGAGAAGCAGGATATCTCCTTCATTATTGCTGAACTTTACGATAAAGCCGCTCAGGTGGATGATGCTATCGTCAGCTATCGTGCCTATGCGAATCAATATGCTGAGCCGGCAGATGTGTATATGGAAGCCGCAAACCGCCTGGCAGAGCTTTATGCACAAACCAATGACCCGCTGAAACAACGTTTTTGGTTAGCCAAGCAAATTCAAAGAGTGGATGAACTCGGTAATCGAGCCGATGACAGAATGCGTTATCTGGCCGCTTCTGCCTCTAGTATTTTGGCGAATGATGCCTTTATTCAATA
>JBFHPN010000082.1:0-7665 GCA_041592735.1 Oleiphilaceae bacterium
TCGGGTTGTAGAATAAATTAATATTCTCGCTCAGCGCATAAAGTGCCAAACCAATGACGGCTGAAAAACCGAACACCAAAAATAGAATGAGTATGAGTTTTTGCTTTCGTTTCGGGTGCATAAATTTACATAGTTCCCTGGAGATCTTTATTTGGCTGATTAACGCTATTACGGCGTTGAATCTGTTTCAGTTCCTTAAGAATTTGTCTTTTTTTCAGTATGGGAGAAATAAATGCCATCAGAAAAATGAGAATGCCAACGGCATAGCACAGCCAAACGTAAAGGCCATGCCCCCCCATATAGAAAAAATCGTCTAAATTTGAAAAATACATCACACACTCTCAACAAATTCCGATTACAGACAGGTTAACCACCTTGTAACAAAGCACTGACCCACTTGGTTCTGCGTTCACGCAATAGGATTTCATTACGCATGCGCATTAAAATAACAGCCGTAAAAAAACAGTATATGCCGATGACCATCACCAGTAACGGCATCCACATTTCTGGCACCATAGCCGGCTTTTCGGTTAATTTGAACGTGGCTGGCTGATGCAAGGTATTCCACCAGTCCACCGAATATTTGATAATAGGAATATTAACGATACCAACCAGAACGAGTATACAGGTTGCTTTCGACGCCAATTGAGTATCCTCAATCGCACTTTGTAAGGACATCACGCCGAAATATAAGAACAATAACACCAACATCGCCGTCAGCCTGGCATCCCAAACCCACCAGGTTCCCCAAGTAGGTTTACCCCAGACAGCACCGGTAAACAGCGCAAGAAAGGTAAAAATTGCACCCAGTGGCGCGGCAGAATATATAAACACATCGGCTAGTTTCATTTTCCAGACCAGCGAAACCAGTGCTGCGGCAGCCATCATCATATAGCAGGATTGAGCGAGTATTGCAGAAGGAACATGCAGATAGATGATACGGAAACTATCGCCTTGCTGATAATCTTTGGGAGCGAATGCCAGACCCCAAACCATGCCAGCCACCAGCAATACCAGTGCAAAGAACGTAAACCATGGTAGTAACTTCCCGGAAATATCATAGAACCATTTCGGGGAGCCCAGTTTATGAAAAAATGTCCAATTCATATCACATTAGTTCTTTAAAGTTATCTACATTAAATCAATTAGAAACACTTAGCTTTAAGGCAGCAGATGTTGCAAAGGGTGCCAGAGTCAGCGCCAGCATTAATAACATTCCCAAAATGGCAAGATGCCCGTTTATCGCGGTACCGTCTATACTCGCTTGCACCGCACCGCTACCAAAAATTAATACCGGTATCGTGAGAGGCAACACCAGTAAGGACACCAGAATACCGCTACTTCGCAAGCTTACAGTCAAAGCTGCGCCAATTCCACCGATTAAATTGATAACCGGCGTCCCCATGATTAAGGTCAATAACAGCACGGGCAGATGCTGCAAATCTAAATGCAGCATAAGCGCTAGAAGCGGCGAAATAAGGATTAACGGAAGGCCTGTCAGTGTCCAATGTACCAGCGATTTCGCAAGCATAATCAGATACAGTGGTTGTGCACATAAGACCATTTGCTCCAGGCTTCCATCCTCATAATCTTTCAGAAATAGATTATCGAGGGATAACATACTTGAAAGCAACGCACCCACCCATACAACACCAACAGCCGCCTGGCTAAGAAAACCGGGTTCAGGGCTTACACCTAAAGGGAACAGTGCAATGACGATAGCGAAAAATATGAGGGGATTGATAAAAGCCTGACGATGGCGAGACGCCGACAAATATTCTCTGAGTAATACTATTTTGAGAACACTTGATAATGAATTAGTGGTTGCCTTATCAGCCATCATGTTCCATCCAAGGTTCACTGGAAACATGCATCGGGCCACCAAGACTCAGTATATTTAAGCCAGGCACAGCGAGTTGATGATGCGTAGTGAGTATAATTGTGACCCCTTCTCTGGCACGCTCAGCCAGAAAAGCCTCAAGCTGCGCGACACCTTGCTTGTCTATCGCTGTAAACACCTCATCCAGAATCCATAATTTTGCTTGGGTCAGATACAGCCTGGCAAGTGCCACACGCCGTTGCTGCCCAGCAGATAAATTTCTGCAGAGAACATCTTCAAATCCGTACAAACCTACCTTGGCCAAGGCATTTTGTAAATCAATCTCTGAAAATGGTTGATGTATGCCAATCAGGAAACGTAAATTTTCAATCGGGGTCAAGCTAAGCTTTACGGAAGATTTATGACCTATGAATAAGAGCTGGCTAGTGTAGTCAATTCGGGTTTGCGACAACGGGACGTCCTGCCAATAAACTTCTCCGGTGTAGGAGGTAAATAAACCGGCCAGAATTCTGAGTAAGGTCGTCTTTCCGGCACCGTTAGGACCTTCAAGCTGAGTTACTGTGCCTGGGAGAAAGACATAATCGAGGCTTTCAAAAAGACATCTATCATCGCGTTCACAACCTAGCTTAGAGATCTTAAGCATGAAACCTACTGAAAAAAGTTGGAGAATTAACAAATAGTAAGCCGATTATAAACAAATTAGGCACTTAAAAGCGAAATAAGAAAATGAAAATTTTGTTATAAAAAAACCCGGCGCAAGGCCGGGTTTTTGAATCATACTCAACGATTAAGCAATCTTATTCAGGTGTACCACACTCTGAATTTGAAGGATCTTGTGCACAACGAATCTTCCAAAGCATTTTAAGCGCTCTTGAATCATGTACACCTTCAGCTTTCAGAGCCATACGGATTTCACGCTTGAACTTAGAGATTTCGTTTTTAGTTTTTTCATCAGTCTTGATCCAGTATTTTGCAGGAATTTCAGCTTCTGCATCTTCAACCATTTTGTTGATATCTGGAATTCTTGACAGGATATATTCACGCATTCTTTGACCAAAGTCTGCATCAAAACGATCTTTGTGAACGATCAGCTGCATCATACCGTAAAGCAGTTTTTCATCGATGATACCGCCGTTCTCACCCAGACCATGGTAAAGTTCGAAAACGTTATAACCCAAAGCAACCATAGGCAGGATATCGATATTACCATTGTTGAACTGACCAGAGAAAGTGGTCAAAGAAGTACCTACAGGTGATGCACCAACCAGGTTAGCCAGTTTCATGCTTTGTGGATCTTCGTTCAGAACAGAGATCTTTTTACCGCTGAATTTTTCAACAGAATTGATGTTACGATCTTTTACGAACAGATAAACAGAACCTACTGGCAAAGAACCAACCATTTCGTAGTTGCCGTTTACTAGCAACTCACCTACTTTGGGATTGGTTAAAGATTTCAGTACGATACCTAATTGCTCAGCATTGTTGATACCACCGATAGCATCCAGCGTTCCGCCGAATGGTACGTATGGACCACCCAAAATTGCTGTTAAGAAAGTACCGTCACAAAGGCCAGCCTTAAAGTCGTTAGAAGCGACTTTTTCGTCCGTGTAAGCATTTAATTCAATATTCAGACCCCAAGCAATTGCTTTTGCTTTCAGATCAGAGAAAAAGGTCATGGCTGGACCATTTTTTCCTACCGGGTCATACATACAGAATTTTTTTGTTTCAAGCGCAGTTGCACTCACGCTGAAAGAAACAAGTATTAAAGATAATAAAAAGCGACTCATTGTCATGTAAACATTCCTCTAGGCTGGTAAAAAACGCGCAAATGATAACAGAAGTATTGGCTTCACTACGGAATAAAAAACAGAACCACGTCACAAAACAGACTTCTTTTAGGTAAGTCGGCTGTCATTTTTAAAAAAATCATCTAGCTGTTTTGCTTGATTTTTTGCGTCTTTATAGCCGAGTTTAATTAATTCATGCATAAAGTCGCCCTCAAAGAGCAAATAGCTGGCTAAACTGACGCCATTTTCAATCGGTTCTTTGTTAAGGCCGAAGAACTGTTTGATGGGACCTGGCAGCTTGTGGATATATTTTATTGCTATCTCGTCAATGGGCTGGCTGGGATTAATTGCCAAGGTATCAATCGGCCTTAAGCCTAATTCTTTCATGATTAATGAGGGATCAGAGGTTTTAGCAAGCAACTTATTGATAATCTCAGCTTTTTCAAGGTCATTCTCTATCACATCTATAAACATGCCATTTATAACATGCTCAAGAATATGCGGTAAGCGTGGCTCACTTCTGCTTTCTTTTCGAGCTGCTCTTATTTTTCTGTTGGCACTGACACCGATCACCAGAATCCTGTCTGCGCCAAGATGAACAGCCGGACTTAGAGGAGCCATGTTCCGTGTGACACCATCTCCAAAAAATTCACGATGTATTTTTACCGGTGGAAACAAGGTCGGAATTGCCGAAGACGCCATTAAATGATCCAGCGTCAGTTTGGTTTTCACACCAATTCGTTGACAGGACTGCCAACCTTCAAGATGCTCTTCACCTTCAAAAAAGCTGACACTTTGACCACTACGGTATCCACAACAGGTAACACTTACAGCCCTAATATCTTTATGTTGAATATTATGGCTCAGCTTCTTGAAATCGACTTCTGTTTCTAAAAATTTACGTAATGGGGAGTTATCAAACATAGATCCCGGTACATCAATCCCATCCCCACTGACAAACCCCTTTACAAACTGCCCCATATTTCGCGCCAGGGCCCAATAATCCGAGCGATAAACTTTGTCCGAACTGATATGCATCCAAAGCGCTTCTACCTTTTCAATGCTATGCCGGAAAATATCTCCGCCGCCCCCTAAGCCTACCGCATTGAGCGCACCGGCGGATGTTCCACATATAACCTGAAAAGGGTATTCAAAACCGGGAAACTGATCAGAAATGGCCTTAAGAACACCTACTTGATAAGCAGCGCGGGCACCGCCACCACTTAGAATAAGTCCAGCCGTCATAAATGAATCCTTATTTATTATAATTATCCGCTTTCTTTTTGTTTATGATGAATCTATCTATTCAATACATAATCATAAAAGCTTTCTGTAAAGCTTAAAGTTTGTGCTGCTTTCTCATCCGATATATAGCATAGCAAAAGTTATTACTTTTGAGTTACTTTAAACTATGCCTTTCTACCCATAGTGAAATACTGAGTCTTTTGTTATTCTCTGCCCACTTTCATTTTCTCGCTTTATTACCAGATTATCGACATGACATCACAATCAGAAAACACCGCTTCACACACCCCGATGATGCAACAATATTTCAGAATTAAAAGAGAACACAAGCATGAGCTGGTGTTTTATCGCATGGGTGATTTTTATGAGATGTTTTATGAAGATGCCAAAACCGCTGCGGCCATTCTCGATATAACCTTGACGGCAAGAGGAAAATCCGGCGGCGAACCAATACCTATGGCCGGCATCCCTTTCCATGCAGCCGAAAACTATATCGCTAAACTGGTGCGAAATGGCCACTCTGTCGCCGTGTGCGAACAAGTAGGAGACCCTGCCACATCAAAAGGCCCTGTGGACAGACAAGTGGTTAGAATTGTCACGCCTGGCACCCTGACGGATGAAGCATTTCTCGATGCCAAAAGAGACAATATTCTCTGTGCCATCGATTATAAAGCAGAAGCGTTTTTCGGTCTGGCTTACCTCGACCTGAGCACAGGCCGTTTTTGCGTGCTTGAAATGCAAGGGCTAAACGCCCTATTAAGCGAGTTACAACGCATCAAACCTGCTGAGATACTTATTAGCGATGATTTCCCTTTTGAAAACAGCTTAAGCAACTATACAGGCATACGCAGGCAAGCCCCCTGGCTGTTTGATTTTGCCAGCGCTCAGGAGCTGTTAACCCGGCACTTTAAGACCAAAGATCTAAGCGGCTTCGGTTGCCAGGCATTCACTTCAGCGATCAAAGCTGCTGGCTGCTTGATTCAATACGCCAAGGACACACAAAGAAACCAGTTACCGCATATTACAGTCCTTAGCAAAGAAACACGCAGCGAATTTATCATGCTGGATTCAGCCAGTCGCAAGAATCTTGAACTCGACATTAATCTGAGCGGTGATAGCAAACATACCCTTGCCTGGATTATGGATGCCTGCAAAACACCCATGGGCAGCAGATTACTTCGACGCTGGCTGAATCAACCGCTGCGTAATCGTGAAGAGGTCATGGAACGCCAAAAAGCGGTTTCTATTCTAAGAGAAAATTATTTATTTGATACACTCCAGGAGTCGTTAAAACATATTGGAGATGTTGAGCGTATTCTTTCCAGGGTAGCACTTCGTTCTGCGCGACCCAGAGATTTAAGCCGTTTACGTGACAGTTTATTACGATTACCTAAAATCCAGGCAGACCTGAAAAACGCTGATTCACCCAAAATGACGACCTTGAAACAAGCTATCAGCGAACATCCGGATTGTTGCGAACTGCTAAGTAAAGCACTGATTGAAAATCCGCCCGTTACTATTCGGGATGGCGGAGTGATTGCCGAAGGTTTCGATGAAGAGCTGGATGAATTAAGAAATCTAAGTGAAAACGCTGGTCAGTTTTTGATAGACCTGGAAACCAGGGAAAAACAGAAAACCGGCCTGTCGACCCTTAAGGTTGGCTATAACCGCGTCCATGGTTACTTTATAGAAATTAGTAAAGCCCAGTCGGCAGACGCGCCAACAGAATATATTCGCAGGCAAACTTTAAAGAATGCGGAACGCTTTATTACCCCAGAACTTAAAGCCTTTGAAGACAAGGCATTAAGCAGTAAAAGCCGTGCCTTAAGCCGTGAAAAAGCACTTTATGAAACCCTCTTAGACTATTTGAATGAGATTTTCGCAGCATTACAAGCATCGGCCAAAGCGCTCGCTGAACTGGACGTCCTGGCAAATTTTGCCGAGCGATCACATAAGCTTAACCTTAACCCGCCACGCTTTACCGAAGAACCGAACCTCTATATTCAACAAGGCAGACACCTGATTGTAGAACAACTCAGCTCTGATCCGTTTGTCCCTAATGACGTGCTGCTTAATAACCAGAGAAAAATGTTGATTATTACCGGCCCTAACATGGGGGGTAAATCCACTTACATGCGTCAGACAGCGTTGATTGTAATACTGGCGCATACCGGCAGTTTTGTTCCTGCAGAAGATGCATTACTTGGCGACATTGACCAGATTTTCACCCGCATGGGCTCAGCGGATGATACCGCGGGTGGGCGCTCAACATTTATGGTTGAAATGACAGAAACGGCAAATATTCTGAATAATGCAACGAGTAAAAGCCTGGTATTGATGGATGAAGTCGGCCGAGGCACCAGCACCTTTGACGGGCTCTCTCTAGCTTGGTCTAGCGCCTCTTTTCTTGCCACTGAAATAAAGGCTTACAGCCTGTTTGCAACCCATTATTTTGAAATGACCCAGCTGGCAGAAGAGTATCAAAACTGCATTAATGTTCATCTCAGCGCGACCGAATATGACGATAAAATCATCTTTCTTCACAATGTGCTGGAAGGCGCTGCCAGCCAAAGCTATGGTCTTCAAGTTGCGAAACTCGCCGGCGTTCCCGAAAATGTCATCCAACAAGCTAAGAGCATGCTGGCAACCTTGGAAAAGCAGGAGGCTAACGGCTCCCTCATCGCAGCACCCAAAGACTCCTCAACGTCGAGCCGCTCACGCGATAAATCCTCCGACCTAAAGCACAAGCCTGAGAAAGCGATAAACAGCCTGCAAAATGATCTTTTTGCGCCA
>JBFHPN010000083.1:0-7641 GCA_041592735.1 Oleiphilaceae bacterium
CTCTGAAGGATGCCCTGTTATAGAAGGGATTAAGACCTCATAATTATCTCCTCCAAGAGATTTAAGTATCTCTGAAGGATGCCCTGATTTAGAAGGGATTAAGACTGCATATTTGCCTCCTAGGCATAAATTAAAAATGCCTCTGAAGGATGCCCTGATTTAGAAGGGATTAAGACTAAAGACTAACTAGTAACCATATATAGCTTCGCCTCTGAAGGATGCCCTGATTTAGAAGGGATTAAGATTTAGCCAAAGTGCCTTATGTGTCCTTAGTGAGGGGCTCTGAAGCATACTCCGACTTAGAGGGTAACAACCTTACCCTCCGTCATTCCCTTGCATAAGGGAATCCATTGTTTTGATACTGCCACCCTGATCATTTAAAAATCCCGCCCCTTACCCTGCCTTATACAGTGAGGCCATTACACTGGTTTGTGTGGTATTCCTGACAGCTGAAAACAATGGTTCCTCCGCCTGCGCGGAGGATGACGATGGGGAACTGCGGAGGATGACGAGGGTGGAGTGCGGAGGATGACGAGGGTGGAGTGCGGAGGATGACCACGGGGGATCGGTGGAAATGTCGAAGTGGCAGCTGTGAGGGATGACGGAGGCGAAATGCTCAGGATGACAGCGATGAGCTGCGAGGGATGACAAGTGAGCAGCTGTCGAGAATGGCGTATGGAGCTGCTACGGATAACAATGTCTGTTGCTGTGGATGAAAAAGTTAGATTGCCGCGAACAGCTTAAATAACCCACATCACGCCAAACGCTCCAGCAGGGAAAATTCGTAGGGAAATTCCTTCAACTGTTCAACGCAGTGAATCACCATGCCTTCTGGCAAACGCCTGGTTAATCGAAATACCACAGCTTTATCTCCGATGCTCAAGTGAATGCTTTGCCTTTCTACTGGAATGGGTATTCCAAGCAGCTGCTCGATCATTTGTGCCGTTGATGCATGGCCGATGGCACTTTCAAAGCCTGATTCAAGCATAGCCTTTGCCTGTTCTGCGCTTAAGGGACCAGAAAACTGATACTGCCCATACGCCGACAAAATGGGTGCATTTAATAAATAAATAACATTTTTGTGGGTAACTTCCGATTTTTTTTTATGCATTATCTGTCTCAGCATATATTCTTAATGACGATTAATTCTTAGTCGCTTTTCGTCGCACGAAAAACCATTCTTGTATTTCAGTTCAATCAGTTTGGCAGTAAAAAACCGCTTGGCAAGCTTTCACAAATTTGTGAACACATCAGCAGGCCGGCCCACTGTGTATGCTGTGAATACATTAAAGCTGCAGCCGTGTAAACGATCAGTTCAGGATGAAAAGAAAAAGATGAGGGTAGCCAGTGATCTACTGTTATTTATTTGAAGCAAACTTTATTCAGCGATTTCTATTCAGCTCTGGCAAGCTGAAAGATGTCATTGCCGCCAGTGAACGGTTAGATAAATTGATCGATAACCATCAGGATTCGGTTCTTTATCATGTGCTAAGTTCCGCCGGGCTGACATCCGACCTGCTTGAAGATAATGCCAAGCCCCTGGATATTCGTTTTCTGCGCTGCAAGGGCGGTGCCTTTTATGCCAGCAGTGAGCAAAAAGCGTGTCTGGAGCGCTTAAGATCGTTATGGACACTGACCCTGGCACAGCTCTTTCCTTCATTAGCCTGGTCGGATGCCTTGGTCGAAGGAGCTTCACTGCAGGATGCGATGGAAAAAGGCCACAAACAAATGGGCGCCGATCGTAATGCACCGATGATACAATTCCCCCTTGGCAGTGCCATCTGCCAGCGCAGCCAGCGCACCGGACAGGTGGCTGTGCCTTTATCCGGATTGGCGGCTAAGCAGGCAAGCGACCAGAATGAACAAAGGTACACAACATTTCTGGATCTGGAGACCGAGCATCATCGCCAGGCCTATACGCATTTTGATCTGAAGGCCCAGGGTGCACTGCAGGGGCGTTTCACCCCCGATGACTTACAAGATATTCGCTACCCTATCGATCTTGAGAAAGATTTTGCCTTCTCGGCTCAGCATACGCATGCTGACAATAAAGACGCGACCAAAGATATTGCGCTGATTCACATTGATGGAAACGGTTTAGGTATTCTGTTAAGAGCACTGAAGGAACACCTGACCAAAGAACAGACCGCCAACGAGGAAGATTATCGAAAAGGATTCCGTCTGTTTTCAGATTCCCTGGCGCAGGCAACACAGCAAGCGGCCAAATCAGCTACCGCCTGGCTACACAATGAAGGCCGCTATACCGATCCGCAAGGCAACACCATGGTGCCCATGCGTCCACTAGTCTTGGGCGGTGACGATATTACGCTGTTATGCCGCGCCGATCTGGCGCTGGACTATAGTGAACATTTTTGTCGCGCCTTCAAGAGTGCCTCTGAAACAGCACTGAAACCCTTGTTCGATCAGTATTTGAAAAACGCGCCGCTCAGCCGCTACCTCACTGCTAGCGGTGGCATTCTTTATCATAAAGCCAGCCACCCGTTTACCCACAGCCATCATCTGGTCGAGGCGCTTTGTCAGGAAGCCAAGAAGCTGACCAAAAAGGTCTGTGCCACAGAAAATGAGGTGGGCCCACCCGCTCTGGCGATTTATCGCTTATCCAATGCCAGCGCAGAAAGCTTCGAACAGCTTAAAAAGCAGTCGAGAATCTTTAATATTCATCAGGACGGACAGAAATGCACGCTCGAACTGGGCCAGTATGCGTTTTATGTAGCCGACAAAAATGATCAAACCGCGAGCCAACCAAACTTCTCCCAGCTGAGAGCACTGGCTCGTCTGTGTCGAGAAAGCAAAGCCGCTGTCAGCATGAGTAAATGGCGACAAATAGTGTCCAAGTTAGCCTTGGGAGATAAAGCGGAAGCAGATCGAATTTACCATCGCGCGTTGGCGCTCAGCAAAGAGGCTAGCCCCAAGGCCATCAATACACTCAATGAACACCTGGATGCGATTCTGATGTCGATCAAATCAGATTCAGGAAAGCTGGACACCTGGTTTTATCAGGAGGGCGATGCGCTGAAAACGATCCTCAATGATCTGCTGATTGTGGATCATTTCAGGCCGGTGGTGGAACCAGCAGCTTTGCAGGAGGCAAGCGCATGAAAACAGACTTTCATCTGATGATTGATATCCGGGATTTCTGGCACCTTGGCAATGGGCAGGAAGGCGGCGCCTATGCCGATGCACTGGTGCTAAAAGATCGCGAACACTTTCCGTTTCTGCCGGGTAAAAGTCTCAAAGGCTTACTCAAGGATGCCTTCAAGACCGCTGAGGCCAATCAGTGGTTTCAGGGGGCGCCAAAGAACCTGACCGACCTGCTCTTTGGTGACGAAAACCGCGAAGGTCAGTTGGCACAAGGCATTATCCAGGTAAGCGATGCGCGCTTACCTAAGCAGGATATATCGGCCATCATAGAACATATCAAGGAAAACCATACGCGCTTACCCGAGCAGGATGGATCGGACATCAAGGAAATTGAAAGCTATGCGAGTCAACTATACCGGACTCAGACATCCACCGCCATCAACCCTGAAACCGGTGTGGCCGATGAGGGCAGTCTGCGCAGCATTGAAGTGGTGATACCGATGATCTTACTCGCCGACGTGTCACTGAATCTGCATCATCCTTTGATCAAGCACAACCAATCACCACTCTCGGACACGATGCAAAAACACTTTGGTAGCTGGCTGGAAAACTGCCTGCCCTTAATTACCCATATCGGTGGCAAACGCCGACGCGGCTTGGGCCCGGTGTTTATCTCAGTCGTAGAAAACCAGCCGGAGAAAAAATAATGCGTGTTTACTATCAACTTACTTTAGTCGATCCGGTCATTATCAGTCAGACAACCGCCACCACCAATAACCATGAATGCGTGGACTATATCCCTGGCAGTACTATGCTGGGTGCTGCGGCGGGGCGGCTGTATTCCGAACTCACCGACACACAAAGCTGGGACGTTTTTCATAACGGGGCATGTCGCTTCAGCCCCTGTTATGCCATGATAGATGGGCAACCTAGCCTGCCCGTGCCTGCCAGCTGGCATGTTGCCAAAGGCGTCGCTGCCACAAAGGACGAGCGTATTCAGGCAGACGCCGTGAGCAATCATGCCTATGCAGCATTTCGGCGAGATGAGCGCGTCCAATACAAACAATGGCGCGAGGGCTATATAACGGCACAAGGAAGAGAGGCTGAAGTTGTCAAAAGCCTTCGAACTAAAACAGCGATTAAAGCAGAAACCGGCAATGCCGATGACAACAGGCTATTTTCCTACAGTTATCTGGAAGCCGGACAACACTTTGTCGGCTGGATTGATTGCCCGGACGAAGCCCTGTGTGAAAGACTAAAAGCCTGCCTGAAGGGCGAGCTGCGCCTTGGCCGTTCCCGCAACAGCGAATTCGGCCGCGTTAAACTCACATTCCTGAACAATCACGGTGAAAGCTACCCTATCGATGCTGGCTCGTCGCTAGTGCTCTGGTGTCTGAGCGATGTGCAGATGCTCAACCAGCTGGGCATGCCAACAATGACGCCGTCACTACAGGAGATTTTTTCTTTGCTGGCCGCATCCTCCAACCTGCCATTACCGGCTGGCCGCCTGAACCTGGAACGCAGTTTTATCCGCAGCCAGCGAATCAGCCGTTTCAATCAGACTCGCCAGGGTCTAGACAGCGAACAGATTCTAATCAGCAAGGGTTCTGTACTGGTATACGATCTCGATCAAGCGCTCACTGATTCGCAACTGGCCCTCCTTAGCCAGCAGGGCATTGGCATCAATAAGCAACAAGGTCTTGGTTGGGTGGCCGTGAATCCGGCATGGGCCTTGATGTCTCATCCGGGTAAAATCGACGCTTCCGGCACATTATTTAGTACTTTTTCACCGCTAAGCAGCCTTGATTCCGGGTCAACCCAGCCGGGAACCCCGCTGCCTCAGATCAACACATCCTTGATTCACTTTCTGAAAGATCAACTCGGCCGGCGTAACGCAAAAGCGGAAGCAAAAACGAAGGCCAGAAAATTACTGGATGACTTTGTAGAGGCGTATAGAAACGCACGCCGCTATAACAATATTGCCCGAGCGTACGCTGCCGGCCCCTCGCCCACGCAATGGGGCCGTATTATCGATGCGGTGAAAAATCACGGCTGTGAGTGGCAAAAAATCGTATTTGGGGATGGTAACCCGGTGGTCAGCGCCAAAAATGATGAGCTGGGCTGGGGCATTAGCTGGTCAGAAGGCAATAAGCTGATGACGTTTGCCGAGTTTACCAAAACAAAACTCGGAGATGAGTCTCTGAATATTTCTTCGCTGAACTACTTTCTGGAAGCCATCAAATCGACCGACTACTCAAGCTATAAAGGCCTGACTGAGCATCAACCACAGAAAAACAAGCACACAGGAGACGCATCATGAGCCAGATTTATTTTGTCCGCCTGGTGCTTGAGGCCACTTCACCACTTGCTATCAGCAGTGGCCAGCGTGAAACCCTGTTTGACAACCAGCTGGCACGCGATGCCAATGGTTTACCCTATATTCCGGGTACCAGTCTGGCCGGTGTCTGGCGCGCGGTGGCTGGCTACAGTAGGCTTGATATCGATATAAACAGCTGGTTCGGCAGCAGCAAATCCGAGAATGGCCACGCCTCGGCACTCTTTATAGGTAATGCGCATGCGCTCAATAGCCGGGGCACGTTACCGAAACCACTTGAAATCCCAAGCGCGCTCGAACAAGACCCGGTGCTCAAACTGTTACTGCAAGAAAAACCGATGTATCGTGATCGCGTGGCCCTGAATGATCGCGGTGTCGCAGTAGATAAACAAAAGTTTGATCAGATCATGCTGCCTGCGGGCGTGCGTTTCAGTGTGGATATTCTCCTCAATACCACGTATCTCAACAACATGGAGCAGGCACAACGCGAACAACAGTGGACTGCGCTGTTAGCGTGCTGGCAATCCCCCTTGTTTGCCGTCGGCAGCCATACCCGTAATGGGCTGGGGCAGTTAGCCGTGGTTGCTGCCACCCATGAATGTATTAATCTAAGCCAGGGAGCAAGTGCAGGCAAACAACTGGCAGCCCTGCGCACAAAAGAAGCGCAGCCAACAGCGTGCTGTGCGCCCTTTGACCAGCCCCGGCAAGCGCAGTATTTTGCTGAATTACCCCTGCAAGCGCTGGACACCTGGCGCTGCGGCAAGGCCAGTGCCCTGCTGGGCAATAAGAGGGGAAACACAGAGCGCATGCCAGATAGTTTCAGTTACAGCGAGCAAGTTATCCGCTGGCAAAACGGCAAAAGCACAGGGCTTGATGCCAAGCCTGTCGCGATACTCTGCGGTAGCAGCATTAAAGGCATTCTCGCACATCGTGTTGCCTACCACTGGCGTCGCATTCATCAACAATGGGCCGATGAACTGCACACAGCCAGTGAAGCAGAATGGGCAACCCGTCCGGCTGAGTTAGCCGCTTTGTTTGGTATCGCCGACGAGACAGACCACCGTAAAAGTCTGGCCGGTCGTTTAATCGTGGAAGATGTGGTGCTAGATTACCAGCACACTCTGGTGCGACAGCACAATAGTATCGACCGTTTTACCGGCGGTGTTCGCAAAGGTGCGTTGTTTTCTGAAGAATTGCTCTATCAACCCCGCTTCACCCTCAAGCTTTCGGTATTGCCTGGCACGACCCTTCATCCGAGCCTTAAAACGGCGTTAGAGGCAACATTGGCAGATCTCCAGCTTGGCCTTCTACCGATGGGTGCAGGCAGCGGCCGGGGCAATAGTCTGGTCATGGCCGATGAAAGTAAAACCTGGAATGTGGATTGGTCACTCGTCAACGTAGCAGAACAAAGTCAAGGAGCCGCGGCATGAATCATTTGGCAGAAACCTGCCTGAGCGCCTATCAAGCGCTGGCAGAAAATCAACAGAACGGCCAACCCGTGACGGGCGTGACGCTACCGGCAATGCAAATGGGCTCGGTGAACATAGACACCACCTATTTAAGTGCCGATGAGGTTATCCAGGAAATACAGACTTTCGCGGCAGACAGTGGGTGGACCCTCTACCGGGACAAGCTGGACATGTCTGCAACAGCCCCGTCAGACACCTTTTTTATAGAAGGTGAATGGAGCAAGGGAGAAAATGCGGTGCATATCAAGCTGATTGAAGGTGACCGTTATCTTTGCACGCGATTCCGGTTTGGGCCGGAACATACAGATTCGGTGCAAAGCTTTCGTGATCAGACCGTATTTGTACGAAAGCTCGGTGAAACACAAGCCCTTAAAACAGCACGGTATCGCTTGTGGTGGCAACTGGATGAGAACAGCAAATGGCGACCACTGGCGCAGCAATTCTGTGGTTTTGATCAGGATAAAAAGGGGTAAGTATGAACCAGCCAAACAAAAAACATCACCACCATGGAAAAGGACGCCCGAATCATCGGGAAACGTCCAGCGTTCAAGACATTCATGCTCCCTATCATTTTGTGCCGCTATCGAAGTGGGTCTATATGCCTGATTGGGCGCATCTGGTCAGCCATGATCACCCTTTCAAGGATGGGCTGAGTGGTAGCATTGACTATACGCTTACCAATGCGACCCCCCTGTTAGTCGGCGCCGAACAGGAAAACGGCCTGGTGAAATGGGC
>JBFHPN010000084.1:0-7625 GCA_041592735.1 Oleiphilaceae bacterium
GACACGCCTGAAGCCGCAACGATTGCTGCGGAACAAATCGGCTATCCAGTCATGCTTAAAAGTACGGCAGGAGGCGGTGGCATTGGGATGTCCGTCTGTTATGACTCGGCAGGGCTGACTCAGGCTTTTGCCAGTGTAAAACGCCTCAGCGCCAACAACTTTTCAAATGATGGCGTATTTCTGGAAAAATATATTGCCCGTGCTCGCCATATTGAAGTTCAGGTCTTTGGTGACGGCAAGGGCCAGGCCATCGCCCTGGGGGAACGGGACTGTTCCGCACAGCGACGCCATCAAAAAGTACTCGAAGAAACCCCCGCGCCCGGCATTCCGGATTCAGTCAGGCAGCGCCTTCACGAGACAGCAATCCGTCTCATGGCGGCTGTTCATTATCGCAACGCCGGAACGGTCGAATTTATTTATGATGCCCAGAGCCATGACTTCTGGTTTTTGGAAGTGAATACCCGTTTGCAGGTTGAGCACGGTGTGACTGAAATGGTCTACGGTGTGGATCTTGTAAAATGGATGGTTGAATTGGCGACAGGCACTCTGCCGCCACTTTCAAGCCTCCAGGTTGGCCCTGCGAATGGCTGGGCCATTCAGGCGCGGATCTATGCAGAAGACCCGAACAAGCAATTTCAACCCAGTGCAGGCTTACTTACCTTTGTCGACTTTCCCGAAAACACACGCCAGCACTTGCGCATTGATCATTGGATCGCGGCAGGCATTGAAGTCAGCCCGCTGTATGACCCGATGCTAGCCAAAGTCATTATCCATGAGCCAAACCGTGAAGCGGCTATCGCATCCTTGCATGAGGCGCTCAGCGACACCCATATTGAAGGTATTGAAACAAACCTGAGTTATTTAATGGCCATTCTGAGCACTGAAACCTTTAAGCACGGTGACATGTTTACCCGCTATCTCAATGATTTCAGACATGAGCCTCGTACGATTGATGTGCTCTCCGGTGGAACCTTGACCAGCATTCAGGATTATCCGGGCAGAATTGGCTACTGGGATGTTGGCGTCCCTCCTTCCGGCCCCTTTGATAACCGCTCCTTTCGAATGGGCAATGCGCTGTTGGGTAACGAGCCAGACGCCGCCGGTTTGGAAATTACCTTGAACGGCCCCAGCCTTAAATTCAATTGCGCGTGCCAGATTGTGCTCATGGGCGCCCCCATCAGCGCTGAACTCAAACAGGAAAATGCTACTAACACGGCGGTTCCGATGTATCAGGTGATCAAGCTCACCGCAAATCAGACGCTGATACTGGGTAAAGTCGCTAGCGGCGCGCGCACCTATCTGTGCATTTCAGGAGGCTTGCAATGTGCGCCTTATTTGGGGTCTCGAGCCACGTTCACACTGGGGCAGTTTGGTGGCCATGGTGGTCGCGCACTTCGGGCCGGAGATGTCTTGCATCTCAACAATGCTGAGGCACACACACAGATCGCAAATAGCCTGGAAGAATCACTGTGTAACCCGAGTCTTAATCATCTGCATCAAATCAGAGTGATTTACGGGCCACACGGGGCACCCGATTTTTTTACAGAACAGGATATACAAGCGTTTTTCGAAGCCCGCTGGGAAGTGCATTATAACTCAAGCCGCACCGGCATCCGGCTGATCGGACCAAAACCCGAGTGGGCTCGAGAAAGTGGCGGTGAAGCCGGCATGCACCCCTCAAACATTCATGACAATGCCTACGCAATTGGTGCCATCGATTTTACCGGTGACATGCCGGTTATTCTTGGCCCTGATGGCCCCTCTCTGGGAGGTTTCGTATGCCCTGCGACAGTGATACATGCCGATCTATGGAAACTCGGCCAACTGAAAGCGGGTGATAAAATCAAATTCATCCCGGTCACTCACCAGACTGCCTGTACACTGGCCAGCGAGCAAGAAAAAACAATCGCGTCACTGAACCAGCCGCCCTACAAATTTGACGCGATTAATCTTCCCGAGCTATTAACCGCCACCCCTGTTTTGAAAATACTGCCGAAAACATCCCAAAGTGAGCAAGTCGTATACCGACCTGCGGGAGATCGATATCTATTAATTGAATACGGCCCCATGGAATTAGATATACGTTTGCGGTTTCGGGTTCACGCCTTAATGCTCTGGCTGGAAAGCAAACCGCTGACCGGCATTCTAGAACTAACACCGGGCATACGTTCCTTACAAGTACACTACGATGCGCTTAACTTGCCTCTGGACACCCTCCTGGCACATCTGGAACGTGCTGAAAATGAGCTGGAGAAAATAGACGACCTTTGCCTGCCCTCACGCACCGTGCACCTTCCTATCAGTTGGGATGACCCTGCCTGCCAGTTAGCCGTCGAAAAATATATGCAATCCGTGCGTAAAGATGCCCCCTGGTGCCCCAGTAATATCGAATTTATCCGACGCATAAATGGTCTCGACAGTATCGATGAAGTGAAACGTATTTTCTTCGAAGCCCGATATGTGGTGATGGGGCTTGGCGACGTCTATCTCGGCGCACCGGTCGCGACACCGCTGGACCCCCGCCATCGCCTGGTCACCACTAAGTACAACCCCGCCAGAACCTGGACCGCTGAGAACTCAGTGGGCATCGGTGGCTCTTATCTCTGCGTCTATGGTATGGAAGGGCCAGGCGGCTATCAGTTTGTCGGCCGAACCCTACAAATGTGGAACCGCTTCCAGCAAACAGAAGCATTCGAAAAGCCTTGGCTGCTTCGGTTTTTCGATCAGATCCGCTTTTACGAAGTCAGTGCTGAGGAACTTCAAGACATACGCCAGGATTTTCCCCAGGGTCGCTATCCACTGCGCATTGAAGAAGGCAGCTTCAGCCTGAATGATTATGAAGCTTATTTAGCCGAGCATGCACAAGACATCCAAGCCTTTACCCAAAAGCGTGATGCTGCATTTAATGAAGAACTGGCACGCTGGAAAGCGTCTGGGCAAATCAATTTTGAGAGCGATTCAGAGCGCAGCACCAAGCCGGAAGAAAAACGGGTCTTACCTGACGATATGAGTGCTGTAGAAAGCAGCGTGGCAGGCAATATCTGGAAAACCCATGTTGTGGAAGGCGCATGGGTTACTGAAGGCGACCTTCTGATGACCCTGGAGTCTATGAAAATGGAAATTGATGTCTATGCCCCTTGCAACGGGGTTGTCTGTCAGATTCTTCAACAAGAAGGCCAGCAGGTATATGCCGGTCAGGATTTACTGATTATTCAGGAGCAACAGTCATGATCAAGCAATCTATACTCAGCCTGCTGGAGGATTACCGCAATAAGACTCAAACGCCACAGGCTTTATTGCCCGAGTTGCTGGCAGCCGCCCAAAAAGATCAGCATCATTGCTGGATCAGTTTAATCGACGAACAAATGCTGACAGCTTACCTTGATGCCCTGAAAGGCGAATCACCCGACACGCTACCTTTATACGGTATCCCCTTTGCGGTAAAAGATAATATCGATCTGCAGGGTTTACCGACCACCGCCGCATGCCCTGAGTTTTCTTATTGCCCCGAGAACTCCGCCACTGTGGTGCAATTACTCATCAAAGCCGGCGCTATCCCTCTGGGCAAAACCAATATGGACCAGTTTGCCACCGGGCTGGTTGGTGTTCGCTCACCCGAACCATGGGGGGCGTGCCACAACAGCCTGAACCGCACAATGATCTCTGGAGGCTCCAGCTCTGGCAGTGCAGTGGCATTGGCGCTGGGTTACGTGAGCTTTTCGCTGGGAACCGATACCGCCGGCTCAGGTCGGATACCTGCCGCTTTCAACAATCTGATTGGCTTAAAGCCCAGTAAAGGCTTAATCAGTACCCAAGGCATCGTACCCGCCTGTGCCAGCCTGGATTGTGTGTCGATTTTTGCACTCACCAGTGAAGATGCCAACCATATACTTAATGTTGCCGCGAAGCATGACGCCACAGATAAATGGTCTCGAGTAAACAGCTACGCCAATGGCGCCCGCTATTTCAACCCCGATCTGGCCGCCTTTACCTTTGCCGTGCCACTTAAAGATCAGCTGGCATTTTTTGGGGACGCATCTGCTGAAGAGGCATTTGAAGCGGCATGTCAGGCCCTCGAAGCAATCGGCGGGAAGCGAATCAGTATCGATTTTTCAACATTTTTTGAAGCCGCCACCCTGCTCTATCAAGGCCCATGGGTCGCTGAACGTTATCTGGCCATTCAATCGCTTCTGGAAACTAATCCGCACGCTTTGCATCCGGTGATTCGCGCGATTATCGAACCTGCAAAAAAACTCAGTGCCACCGACACCTTTGAAGCCATGTACCGTTTGCAGGCCTATAAGCAGCGTGCCTCTGTTTTATTAAAGCAGGCCGATTGTTTTGTCACCCCCACCGCAGGCAGCTGTTTTTCGATTAGCGAGGTGGAAGCAGATCCCATTGATCTGAATTCAAAATTGGGATACTACACGAATTTCATGAACCTGCTGGATCTCGCTGCCATTTCAGTACCCACCGGCTTTCTGGACAGCCAGGTCGGTTTTGGCATTACCCTTTTCAGTCAGGCCTTACGAGATAAATATTTATTATCTGTCAGTGCCAAATTAAGTGCTGAATTAGCACTCAAGCCAGGCGCTCTGGCGGTTTATAAAAACCATACCTCCCCAATCAACACTCTGGTACCCCAGGATACTGTTAAGGTCGTCGTGTGTGGCGCCCATCTTGAGGGGCTGCCTTTAAACTGGCAACTGACGGAACGTGGCGGGCGCTTGCTGGAAAAAACGCTCAGCAGTAAATGTTATCGCTTATATGCTCTGGCGGGTGGCCCGCCTTTACGACCAGGCATGGTCATTGACCATAACGCCGGCAGTGCCATAGAAATAGAAATATGGGAACTGCCAATGGCGGAATTTGGTTCATTTGTCGCCGCTATACCTGCACCACTTGGAATAGGAAAAGTGACGATTCATGATGGCCGTGTATTACCGGGTTTTATTTGTGAAGCATCCGGGCTGGAAGGCGCAGAAGATATTACGCATTTCGGTGGCTGGCGGCATTGGCTTGCTAACCGTTAGCAAGGTATTTAGGCCGTCAACACATAGCGATTTGGTTTTTAGAAAAGATTGCCGGGTTCAACGTGAGGCCTGTATCAGGCAGCGTTGAACCCGGCAAAGATAAGACAGGATAAACAAAATGACCCATCGAACAGGATTCTGGCTAAGGGATTAGCTAGAAAACGTTCGCGCCAGCTTATCGGCTTCTGACGCCATTTTGGACAATTCTTTTGCCGTTTTAAGGCTTGCTTTTGCTGAACCCGCGGTCGCTTCCACCAAATCAGACATTTCCACGATGGTTCGGGTAATATCCTCTGCCACATGGTTTTGCTCTTCCGCAGCAGTCGCCACCTGGGTGTTCAGGTCATTAATTTTCGCAATGGTTGAGGTGATAATATTCAGTTTTTCTGCCGCCTTATTGAATAAGCTGGCACTTTCAGAAGAGATTGAGGAGCTGGCATCCATCACTTCAACCGTGGCACTCGCACCTGCCTGAATATTGTGAATGATCTCTTCAATTTCAGCAGTCGATTTCTGGGTTTTTTGTGCCAGCGTCCTAACCTCATCCGCGACCACCGCAAACCCTCTACCCTGCTCACCCGCTCGGGCGGCTTCGATAGCGGCATTCAATGCTAACAAATTCGTTTGTTCGGCTATGCCTCTGATAACATTTAAAACGGTGCCAACGTTATTGGTATCTTCAGCCAATTTCTTCACGGTTGTGGCAGTTTGCTCAACCTGCACAGATAACTTGTGCATAGAAGCCTGTGCGGTATTCATGGCATCAGAACCCTGAATGGCAGCCTGATTTGCATCATTCGCCAGTTCGGCAGCATTCGCTGCATGGCGCGCCACCTCCTGAGAGGTAGCACTCATTTCTGTCATCGCCGACGACACATGCTCCGTTGACTGATGCGCCGTTTGAACATGCTGGGATACACCATCTGTCGCCTCAGTCAAATGATGAGAGGCTTCATTCAATTTGGTATTGCTAGAGATCAATTGCTGGGAGATATTTCCAAGGAACCCTTGCAAGCGGCGAGATGCTTCAGCCAGCCGCCCCAATTCATCTTCTCTGAAAATATCGATCTGATTGCCCAGTTGGCCACTACTGATTCGGTCAATAATTGCAATAAGCTGCTTGCTGGGAAGCACAATACTGCGACTAATCATGACTAATAGAAATAGCGAGAACACGACAATAACCGTCACCATAATAAACAACATTATTCTCGCAGTGGATAGCGACTCACTAGTGGATTCATTGGCATGCATTTTAGCCGCCTGGTCTATCAGCACGCCTACTTCCGACAATAGTTTAGCCGGCTGACGGTCAATGCCTCTTACCACCTGATCTGCCGACTTGGCGTCGTAACCTTGTGCCTGAAAGGTTTCAAGGCCCTGGCGGTAAGTCTCACCTATCTTGCTGTGGGCCGCCTGAAATAGTTTCAACTGATTCTGCGCCTCTGCATGATTTGAAAGCCGGGCAATTAAGTCAGCGGTGCTTTCCTGAACCAATGCTTCATGTTTTTCGAAGCTATTCCAGTATTTGGCAAACTGAGAAGCATCTTCACCTCTGATCAACACATTCTTCCATTCCTGTATCTGGGTCTTGAAGTTGATATGCAGAATATTAATATCGGCTTCCAGACGTATTTCTTCTTTTAACAGTTTATTAAAGCTTTCGATGCTGTTCTGGTATTGCGCAAATGAGTTAATAGCTGCCATGATAAGGGCGATTGTTGCTATCGCAACCGTTGCGATTACCCTGTTCAGGATACTTTGTTGTAACCACGTCATATTCCGCTCCAAAGCCGTAATTGTTTTGTTTATTTTGGTCTACATCTGAGTATAGCCAAGTATCTGCAGTTTATAGGTTTTTCTTTGCAGGTCTGTGCATTTTTCCTAAGGCTATTTCGACAAAAAAAAAGAAAACTTTACTCAAATCGCACGCTTACTTTTATAATGCGCCACCGAAAATTATTTCGTCTCCCAGGAGACCTCCCTCATGCACACCATTATTCCCTTATTAATCATAACGTTATCTCTTATTGGCTTACTTGCCGTCATCTTCGAAGAACTCATTCACATCAACAAAGCCCAAAGCGTTCTTTTTCTCGGAACCTTATCCTGGATTCTCTTATTTGTCGCATCGACAGGCGACGCAAGCCATCATGCGATTATTATTTCAGGCTTAAACGAAAATATTGCAGAAATAGCCGGCTTGTGGCTATTCCTGCTGGCTGCCATGACTTTCGTGGTATATCTGAACAAGAAAGGCTTGATTGAAAGCCTGATATATCGCTTTCTGCCCAAACAAATGAAGGAACGAACACTGTTGCTGCTGATCGCCTTGTTTGCTTTTTTATTTTCCTCTCTGGCCGACAATATCACGGCCACACTGATTGCCATTGCACTGATACTTTCTTTAAATATGCCACTGGAGAAAACCATCCGTTTTGCAACCGTCACCGTGTTTGCGGTGAATTCTGGCGGCGTATCAATGATAACCGGCGACGTCACCACGCTGATGATTTTCCTCAATGGTAAAGCGACGATTACAAACTTATTATTACTTGCCTTGCCTGCATTATTTGCGGTTCTGACCCTGAC
>JBFHPN010000085.1:0-7617 GCA_041592735.1 Oleiphilaceae bacterium
GCCACCGACAATGGTATCCTTTCCTGCGCCGGCAATAATGGTATCCGCTGCAGAGCCGCCGGTCAGGATGTCATCATCGGTGTCACCAAATAGTTTGGTTTCTATACCATCAGCAGCGGTGAAGGTGTCGTTTTTATAGGTACCAAGAAGTAAATTAATACCTGTTACCAGCCCGCCAAAGCCCTTGACAGAGTTAGCCGTTATTGCACCAGCATTTAGATCAATGCTGAGTCCTGTGCCAGCCTGAACAATGCTTCCATCAACCGTTAGAACACCCTCTGCATCGCGAGCAATCGCAAAAGTAATGCTATGCGCAGCCGGCGTAATATCTTCACCTGCGGCATTTTTTACGGCGTAAGCAACGGTTACAGAGGTAGAGTCGCTAGCTGCTAAACCTTTAAAATCTTTATCCAGATCAACTAAGTACGCATAACTGCCGTCGGCAGCCAGTTGAACCTCACCGTATCCAGTGACCGGTGTTGTCGTTAACACATAGTCGACAGCATTGGTGACAGATAACGTACCAGTGACGACTGCAGGGATGGTGACCGCTTGTTTATATTCCAAGGTCTGGATCTTGCCTGCAGCACCCGCGGTTGAATCTAAATTTCCACTAATACGGCCATTTTTATCTACCAGGTAGGTATTATTACCCAAGCCACCCTTAATATTATCGACATTTTCAAATGCGGCACGATTACCATTACTATCCAGGACAACGACAGTCCCGTTTTCTTTAATTGTAAATTTGAGGTCCGCAGTAACCGCACTAAAGTCTAGAGTAACCACTGACTCTTCAGGATTTTCGACCTGTATTGTCGAGAGCCAATTATCGGCGAATACATAAGTATTTTCTTCCGTACCACCGACCAACTTCTCGATATTAGTAATGCCACTAATCGAATCAGTTCCAACGGTTACACTGATTGAAGAGGCACCAATATTGAACTGCACATTGGCATCGGTATATCTAAAATCTATAACATCTAAGCTACCTTCTGTCTTGGCTTCTGTGATTTTTGTGCCGTTCCAACCCGTACCGCTAAAGACATAAGTATCGTTGCCTTTACCCCCCGCTAGGGTATCACCACCTGCTGAGCTATAAAGGTAATCGTTATCATCACCACCATATAATTGGTCTTTACCCTCACCGCCATAAAGGAAATCACTCCCTTTGCCACCGTACAGGGTGTCATTGCCACCTAAACCATAAAGCTGATCATCACCTGCTCCACCTAACAATGTATCTGCGACAGCGTTATCAGCACCGATTAATACATCATCACCGGCACCGCCGTCTGCAGTGAGTTGTTCATCCGTGGTATTGATAATATAGTCGTCATCAGCGCTACCAGATACGAGGTTATTACTGAAAACTAGTGTGGAACCGTCGACTTCCGTTAAATCGATATAATTAAACCGAATACCCTCAAAACTAACCCAGCTATCATCGGCATTTTGAGCAGTGTTCGGATCATAGAGGCCATCGATTTGTGCGGTATCGGTATTGTTAATCACCACATCACCGGTATAGTCGGATGTGTATTTGAGATTGTAATCTGTTGCCTCTGTAGCATTTGAACTGGCGGATAGTGAGCCTGTCAGGCTACCACTGCCACTAAATATAACGTTATTTACTTGACTGCCCAGCTTAATATCGGACACGCCTTCGGCAAGAATGACGTACTCGCCATTCGCTACATGCAGAGTAGCCTTAACTTCACCTTGACCAATAATCTCCACATCCATCTCACCGACAAAAGCAGACAAGTCAAGGAGGTTAGAGCTTTGTTCACCATCAAATAGCAGCCCAATTTTGCCTGCTGCGCTGATATCGCCCACTTTGTAGGTAGAAGATGAAAGGTTCGATTTGGGTACTTTCACACTCTCGATGTTTGAACCATTTACATTGAAGTTAAGCGCTTTTTCAGAGATCGTGGTAGATTCATTGGAAATCGTCATTGTTTGCTCAGGCGCATCAACAAACAACACACCCTCGTCATTAATATCGATATCTACAGCATTTAAATCGACGCCACCTTTAACACCGTTCCCGCGAATACTCGCTTCAACCTTTCCCTTCCATAGCTGCAGTATCACTTCGGCTAATTTTTCATTACTAATGACATCGGAAATTTTAGAGCCTGCGCTCTGTGCGGCAGCCGAAAACGCCTGATCGATAGCGATTTGAATGTCCGCCGCCCACGCTTTATACATGGCACTACTTGAGCCATAGCTGGCATAATTTTTTGTGGGAATAGTAACTTGAAATGCAACCTGTGCAGCCGCTAAGGCATTTTCTTTATAATCACCCAAGGCCAATGAAAACGTTTTTTCTGCAAAAATAGCGTCGCCATTTTTAGGCGGCGTAAAATAATCCATTAATAAAATTTCTGCGCCGGCATCACCGTCACCGCGCACTTCTCTGGTGATGCTTCCGGCAGTACTCGCACTATCCCAAAAAGCAATACTGCCCGAATCGGTCACCATACTGATTCGACCCATTACCTGATTAACAGTAACCGGTGCTTTAAGGATTTCGCCCTCAATAGAAACGCCTAACTTTTGGCCAATCGCATCAGTGATAGCCTGCTGAATGTCTTGGGTCCATTCAGCCTTTATTTGTGCAGCAGTACCCGTATAAGTGTTATCTGGAACCGTTACTTCAATAAGTGCCGCACGTCGAGCCACTGCCGTAGTAGATTCGTAGCCCAAGGCAAGGGTAAATATTTTTTCTGTTACTGGCGTACCTGAAGCCGGAACCGTGAAAAACTGACTTAAATTAATATCAGTTGCCGCGTTGGTGCCATTTTCAACATAGGCATCGGGACGATTGGCATTCGTGTCGGCAAGATTTTTAGGTGAATCCCAAAAGGCGATATTACCCTTTAAACTCATCCATATCTGCCCACCCGGCTTTAGGTCTACATCAGGAATAGGTAAGGCGATACCTGGATTAGCCTCAGCAGAAAGAACGCTGTCTTCTAACGACTCGGAGCTCCCTATTAAATCTCGAATTTCGTCTGCTGTAATTTTGCCGGGGGCAATATCGACGCGCTGTAAATTACCCGTTTCATCGGTAATGTAAAAATTAAAATCACTGTAGCTAACATCTTTAATGGTTGCAGGAATGTCAGGTAGTTTATCGCCTGCATCAAAAGTAACTGGCCCCCCAGTCGTCGTATGGGAGACTTCAACATTGGTATTGGAGACTTCAATAAATTTTGTGTCCGCACCAATCTCTAATTGATTTTTGGTAGTCGCTGAGTTATTGATAGTTATGGTTAAACCGGCATCCACTCTCGACAAGTCCAAGGTATCATTGCCGGCATTGCTCTCTTCAACAACTGTCAGCGTTAAATCGGCATCACCGACCCAATCGTCAGTGCTGACGACATAGGTATCATTGCCCGAACCACCGGATAAGGTATCGGTTCCTTCATAGCCACGCAGGATATCGTCCCCCGAACCACCAAACAGCGTATCATTTCCCGCACCGCCATAAACCCAGTCATTTCCAGCACCGCCATTAAGCGTTACGCCACTATCATCACCGCGCATAATATCTTCGCCGTCATGACCGTTTACACTTATTATATGAGTGAATATATCGTTATTAATTTTTCCGAAGCGTGAGATCTGCTTGCTATCGAAATTGATATTATTGGTACCAATAGTACCTTCCAAATTGACAACTAACGTACCGGTAAAGTTATTTAATGCCGTGGATAATTTACCGGTTAAAGATGCGCCAGCCTTTAAAGTAATACTGACAGTTTGCGCTGGTCCTAAAACCAGGTTTTCAATATTTGCCGTTACTTTGCCGTCGGATTTTCGATCATACTTTGCTGTGCCGCTAGCATTGGAAACATTTACCACGCCTTCTTTCGAAATGGTGATATCAACAGCACCCGTTAAAGAAGACAAATCTAGTGTATCGACTTCAGCCTCAAGCATGATAATGGGGGATGTTGACGCCCCAAAATCTGAAGCCTCTGCTTTTGCAGTCGCTTCACCCGCTACATGAGCCACCA
Source organism: Oleiphilaceae bacterium (assembly GCA_041592735.1). Taxonomy (GTDB): domain Bacteria; phylum Pseudomonadota; class Gammaproteobacteria; order Pseudomonadales; family Oleiphilaceae; genus PZPK01. The sequence continues at coordinate 4,035 of JBFHPN010000085.1, forward strand.
ACACTCCCTGAAAACGCGGGTCATTTGAGGCAAACACTTGCTGATCAAGAGAAGAGAAATCTAATTTTTCCGTGACATAACCAAACTCGGATTCAAGTATCCAGTCTCCGCCGATAAAGCTGTTTCCGGTAAGGTCGTCCGACGCCGCAATATCTGCCTGGGTGACACCCGCCAAACGGTCGACAAAACGAATACCCACCTCACCTTCGGCCACATTGCAGCCATAGATGAGAATATCGCCATCAGCTTTGAGTGCGTTACCCCAGGTTTGAAGTTGTTGACGGTAGCGTTCTAACGAAGAGGTATTAAGGTTCGCTGACCCCATGCGAAGCAAACCTGCGCCACCGTGAGACAAGATATGTAAGGCAGAAATATCTTCATGGGATGAGAGAATATCGGCTAACTGTTCAACCCCATCCTGCTGACTATCTAGAAGCACTACCGTGACTTGCTTAGCCTGAACAGGTAAATCAAGCGAAATGCTATGATGATCATGTTCAGGTGTTTTGTTTTCTATCTTGATCTCTTCGCTGGCAGGCTGCTCTTGTTCAAACCAGTTTGCAAGAAGCACTTCTCCGTTTTCTGTGGCCTGGCTGTGCCATTCAAGATCTGCGGCGGCCTCCCCCATAAAGGTTGTCAGCAGGGCCTGATAATTTTCCACAGAGCGATCAATAACAATGAACTGATGGCCATTCAACTGTTGAATAAAACGGATACCGGCCTGTTCCTGCGAAGCCGCATTATCGTTCGCCGACTTCTCAAGCCGAATAATTTCGTCATCGGCGCCGGGGTCGGCATTAGCTTGCGACTGCCCATCCTGGGCCGCTTTGGCGGCTTTATCCGTTTTCAGATCATAGTCATGCTGCCGGATAAGCTGGAGACTCTCGGTATGACTGGCTTCCGCCAACCCTAAGTCGATTAACTGATCGACCACCAGATTTTCGTTTAATAATTCAGCGTCCAGGGTAAAGGGTGCGGCATCCGCCGAAAGCAGATAGCGATTTTCCATCTGCTCCAGTAAATAGGTATTTCGCCGTTTGGAATGGAGCGCCTGGTAATTCCAAAGGTACTGACGCAATTGACGTAATTTATCGGAGCGAGACTTGAATAAACGATAAAATAAAGCCGACATAGGATTTCCCGCACTTTTGGCATATAAAATGGTTTTCGCAAGGCTCACTCACAAAGAAATGCGTCAGTTGATTATTGAATCATCCTGGATTCCGCTCATAAACCTGTGTTTAATGTTTTATTTAAAGCTGCAATGATACCGCACCGCCTGTCAGCCAGTTATTTACAGCGGCCAAGTCTGACTCTTGCAAATCTCCCGCAGCAAACTTCAGCCTTAAGACATTCAACACATAGTCATAACGTGCTTTGGTCAAAGCCTGCTGAGCTAGAGACAGGTCCTGCTGAACATCCAGAATTTCCAGCATGCTGTTCTGGCCGACCTGGTAGCCTGATGTTTTGGAATCCAGTAAGCGCTGCTGCGCATTCACAGACTGCTGAAGTGCATCAATCTGAATGATGGCAGCCTCGATGCGGTTATACGCTTCCTGCGCTGAACGCTCAACGGCTCGTCGCTTATCGCTGCGCTGATAAAAAAGACTTTCGCGCTTGGCCACAGCCTGGCGAATTTTTGAAGATGTTTTTCCACCTGAATAAAGCGGCATATTGAATTGTAATGCCACTTCTTCATTTTTCGTTTTAGATGCCCCACCAAAGACAGATCCGCCTTGGACGACATGATCACTGGTAAACACAAAATCCAGGGTCGGTGCATGCTCAGATTGCAAAGCAGAAACTTCCTTCTCTGCAACTTCAAGAGCCAGGTTAAGTATCTGGATTTCAAGATTCAACTTGGTCGACATATCTACCCAGGCCTGAGGATTTCGGGGCTCGGGCAATTCTGCATTTAAGTCTTTACTAAGGCGTGCAAGCGAGCCAGGAATCCGCCCCAAGACTTCTCTTAAGCCAAACTGACTGTCTGTAAATCGACTTTGCAATTCAATCTCTTTACTCAAGGCGTTGAGATACCGAGCAAGGGCATCTTCCATATCCACCCTGCTACCTAAGCCGCTTTTGTGTTTTTTCTTGCTCGCCTCAAGGTGTTTCTCCATGGCAGCTTTTTCGGATTGGATCGTGTCCAGCTGATCGCTGCGCTCCAAAACAAGAAAATAGCCTTCGGCCAGCCTTAACAATAACTCCTGTTTGGCAAAATCATATTCGATTTCGGCGCGGTCTGCGCTGAGCTTTGACTGGGAGTAACGCGCCCAGCGTTTATAATCAAACAACGACTGGGTGACCGTAAATGCGCGGGTGCGGGTGGAGAAAGTATCAGAGGAACCTGAGAGCACAATATTATCGGACTCTGTGACTTCAGAATGTTTACGGGAAAACTCATATTGAAACGCCACTGAAGGCAGCAGGTCTGCAGTGCTTTGTTCTACCCCCTCTTTGTCGGCCAATAGGTTTTGTTGGGCAGAGAGATATTTGGCATCGCTCTGCAAGGCAACTTCAAGTAGCGCAAGCAAGTCTTCCGCTTTTACCGTTGAACTGATTACAGAAAAAGAAAACACGATCAAAGGTAGTAATCGTCTTATCTTTTGCTTCGCCGCATTCTTGCATGACGTCAATATCATAGACTTTCCCTGGCGCTAAATTTAGCAGAAACATGCGCTTGCCATATTAAGCAGTTGCTTGCCAAAAAGTAGTTCTTTTTAGCGCATTAGTTCCACTTATGAAAAAGATATACCTACATTAGGTTACACGACATTACACTCTGTAACAAACAAAAAAAACATACGAACTACCAAAAGGCATTTAAAAAATGAGGAATAATTCACATTTACTTTGTAAGGCTTAATTGATCGAGCTTATCTTAAGGTACCGGAGGGATTATTTTTTAATCCCTCCGGTACCTTTTCATTCCGCCTCTGTAATAAAACCCAAGGCGCTCATACCAGAACCCTGAACAATACTCATGATAGCGATCACTTCCTCATATCTCAGGTCTTTATCTGCCCGTAGTTGAATGCCCGGTTGGGGTTGCTGCTCCGCTGCATACCTAAGACGCTCAGCAAATTCATTTAGATCGATCAAGTCTTCATTCCAGTAAAGTTGTGCGTCTGAAGTCAGGCTCAAGCTGATGGTATCGGCTTGAATCTCATTAGGCGCGGCATCCTTTTGGGCAAGATTCACATTCACTGAATGCGTGAGGACCGGCACGGTCAGCATAAAAATAATCAGCAGTACGAGCATGACATCCACAAGGGGTGTCATGTTAATTTCACTCATGACGGCCTCGTCATTATCAAAACCATGTCCAAACGCCATGTTACTTTACCTCTTTTAAGGGGCTTATCTTAGCCTGCACAGGTTCTGCTTGAGTGCCAGAAAAGTGCACACCTGTTAAAAAGTAGGCATGAAGCTGATGAGCAAAGCGTTTGAGTTTTCCAAGCACGCTTTTATTGGCACGCACCAGTGCGTTATAAGCAAGTACTGCAGGAATAGCGACTGCTAGCCCAAAAGCAGTCATGACTAAGGCTTCGCCTACCGGCCCGGCGATTTGATCAATACTCGC
>JBFHPN010000086.1:0-7585 GCA_041592735.1 Oleiphilaceae bacterium
ATGGAACTCAGAATTCCTCTGAGTATATTTACTTCCATCTGATCAAGATGAGCGCGCTGAAACAACCGGCGTAAACGCGCCATCAATTGTCGTGGTTTATTTGGATCATGGAACTCTGTTCGTATGAGGGTTTGTTCAAGATGAGACAAAAGACCTTCAACCTCGGCGACATTTGCTAATGCTTCATCCCAACCTGTCGACATTGGATTTAACACGGGCGCCATTAAATGCTCAGCTTCCTCAGGTGCTAGCGCCAGGAAGGCCATGCGTAATTCATAGCAAATCACCTGAACTGCCATTGCCAGATTCAATGATGAGTAGGTGGGTGAAGCAGGAATATTGACATGATAATGACAACGATATAATTCATCATTACTTAAGCCGCTCGCTTCCTGGCCAAAGAGAATAGCTACCTGCACAGAGGGCTTGGCTGTTTGAGGCTGACTCGCTTTCTCGATGATAAACTCAGCACAATCTCTTGGGTTCATTAAGGGCCAGGGAAGCTTTCGGCTGCGCGCACTGGCGCCTATCACTAACTGACAATCTGCAATGGCTTCATCAATAGTGGCACAGGTACGCGCTGAAGATAAGATATCCTCTGCCCCTGCTGCACGCGCATAGGCTTCGTCTTCCGGGACTAATTTATTAAATTCTGGTGCGACCAGCTGCAAGCGCTTAAGCCCCATATTTTTCATGGCGCGCGCGACAGCACCAACATTACCGGGATGGGTGGTGCGCAACAGCACAATATTAATGGTATCCGCAAATTGTTCTGAGGAAAGTACAAGTTTGCTCGTTTCGTCTTTCACCTTGGTTTCCTAATTATTTAATGAGGTTGTCTGGCCGCATAGCGTCTTAATCGTTTATGAGAGACGTTTCAATACAGGTAGTTGAGGTTATTAAGTCTGCGTACTTTTTTGAGCCAGCATACTATTTAAAGAGCTTGGATTCAGCAGGCACTTAAATGAATCCATCAAGCCTCGCCCTTCCTCTTGAGAAACCTGCAGTGCCATTCTGATCGCTGAACCAACCATGTGCGACAACAAGAAACTGATCTGATGTAATTTCTCCCATTGATTTTCGGGAAAGAAGCTCTTTATCGAATTATAGATAAGAGTCGCCTGCCTGCGGCTATCCTCCAAATCAAGATCTTGCAGCGTTTTATCAGCTGAAATACTTACCCAGATATCGAGCAGTGCCGGATCATTTAAATAGATTTGATAATGCTCTTCGATAAGGTTCTGAAGCATCAGGCAGGCATGTTCAAGGGATTCGGCTTTGGGTAAATTATCTGTTAATGAGGCAAATGCATGGTCGAATGTATGTTGAGCCAGTGCCAGCGTGATCGCATTTTTACTGGGGAAATACTGATAAATAGATGCCGGCGTCACCTGAGCCAGTTCAGCAATCTCATGAATCTTTAACTGTGCGCTGCCTTTTTTGGCAATCAGGGATTTAGCCGCATTAAGAATGGCATCGTAACGTTTTCTACTCCGTTCTTGTGCAGGGCGGCGCCTTGTTTCCTTTTGGCTGGTTTCAATCGAAGTGGGTATGACAGGTTTTTCTGACAAAGTGTTTCCTGCTTTTTGAGTCATAGTTAATTCGGTTAATCATAAGCTATATAAATAGGCATTTAAAAACAGTGGCTAAGCACTGATCGGCAAACGATATCTTGCATATCCAGCCAGCGACAGTTTAACGCGCTTTACGCCCGGATGGGAGGGTTATGCGGGGCTATCGGTAAATAGTTATGCTCATGATTCAAGAATAGTGTTTATCTGAGTAAGTTTTGTTATGATGCGCTCCTGTTAGTCAATGGCACAATTGAAGTGTATTGCACCTAACCCCGTTCTTTCTCAATTTGTTCTTTTGTTTCACTTTACAACGCTAAGTGGTCAGGCATGCAACCTATATTAAATATCGCATTAAGAGCTTCTCGACAAGCTTCAGAATATATCAATCAAACGATCGATAAGAATGATCCTAAACCTACAGAAAGCCTTGCGAATGCCAAGCTGATTGCGCATCTTGAGGAAAGCCTGTATCAAAATTTTTACGATGCATTGAAGAAGGCGAACCCGACTCATTTTATCGTATCGCTGGGTGAAACATTAGAGCAGGTAAAAGAAGATAGCTGGCACATCAACCATATCCAAAGCCCGGATCATCTATTACGTAAGTTGCCATCCTGCGCATACTCTCTTTTACATAAGCATCAAGGCAAAGCCCAGAACGCTTTGGTTGTCAGCCCGTTCAGCCAACTTGAATACACGGCAACACGTGGCAGCGGTGCAACCTTAAATGGCAGACGAATCCGTTGCTCGGCAACGAAAAGTCTTGATCAGGCAGTGGTAGCCACCAATTTATTCAAGCATTTTTCCAGTGCATCTGAGAAACATATTCTTGCTGATTTAAGTTCTGAATTAGGCTCACAAACGCAACAAGTGCTTGTCAACCACTGCGATTTATTGGATATCGCCATGGTTGCCTCAGGCCAAATAGACGCAGCGGTATTGATAAATGTTAACTTTCAGGATATTGAACCGGCACTGCTGCTTTGTCAGGAGGCAGGCCTGCTAACAGGTACATTCAGTGGAATGCCTTATTCCAGTAAGGAAAGCAAGCTCATCATAGCCAACCCCAAATTATTCAAATTATTGGCGCAGCGCTTAAATCACTTTCAAACGCGCCTCTAATCACCTTGGCTAAATAGTGCGTTTGAAACCTCATAAAAAAAGGCCCGTTCTTTACAGTTCGGGCCTTTTTTATAGATCACCTATCAGGGAAGTTCATCCAGGCCTTCACCCTCTTTTTCGACAACGGGTGCAATTAAATCTTCTTTGGTGATACCCATCAACAACAGGATGTTGCTGGCAACATAAATAGAAGAATAGGTACCGATGATAACACCCACCAGCAAGGCCTTTGCAAAGCCATTGATCATTTCTCCGCCAAAGAAATACAGAGAGACTAAAACCAATACGGTGGTCAAGGAGGTCACTATCGTACGTGAGAGGGTTTGCGTCAATGAGATATTGATGACATTAAGGGGCGTTTCCTTTCGTATTAATCGGAAGTTTTCACGAATCCTGTCTGCCACCACGATGGTGTCATTCAACGAATAACCAATAACGGCTAACAAGGCCGCCAGAACAGTCAGATCGAAATCCCAACTAAAAATCGAGAACACGCCTATCACAATAATCACATCGTGTATTAAAGCCGCAACCGCACCGACTGAAAATTTGAACTGGAAACGCAAAGCAACATAAACCATGACCAGCCCCAGGGCCAGTAACAAGCCTAAACCACCCTGCTCGCGTAATTCCTCGCCAACTTGTGCACCAACAAATTCAGCTCGCTTCAGGCTGACTTCTTCACCCGATTTGCGCAAAGCAGAAACGACTTCAAGCCCTACCTTATCATTGTAACTTTCAGCCAAACGAACCAGGACTGAGGTAGAAGCACCAAAGTTCTGGACAACGACATTTGCATAACCTGAATTGATCAGTTGAGTACGCACATCTTCAAGTACCGGAGCTGTGTTATATTCAACCTCAACCAGCGTTCCCCCAGTGAAGTCAAGGCCCAGATTCAAGCCTTTAAAACTCAAAGATGCGATAGACAGAATTAATAATGTGATTGAGAACAAGGCAGCGATTTTTCGCTTGCCCATAAAATCAATTTGCGACGTCATAATAGTTCCCTAACCAATCGAAAGTTTTTTGATTTGTCGACCGCCATAGATCAGATTCACAATGGCTCTGGTAAACACAACAGAAGTAAACAGCGAAGTCATAATGCCAAGAGACAGTGTCACGGCAAAACCTTTAACAGGCCCGGTACCCACCGCAAACAAGATGACCGCAGCAATCAGTGTGGTAATGTTGGCATCAAATATCGACACAAAGGCACGACTATAGCCCGAATGGATCGCCTGTTGAGGTGATAAGCCATTAGCCAGCTCTTCCCTTATTCTCGCGAAGATCAGAACGTTTGCATCAACCGCCATACCGACTGTTAGTACGATACCGGCAATGCCCGGCAAGGTCAGGGTTGCAGAGATCATCGACATCAAGGCGCACAGCATTAAAATATTTATACCCAGCGCGATATTGGCGACAATACCAAACACCCGGTAATAAATAATCATGAACAGTAATACCAGACCGAAACCAATCTGCATGGACATTAAGCCCGCATCGATATTTGCCTGACCAAGACTTGGGCCAACGGTTCGCTCTTCTACAAAATAGATGGGAGCAGCCAGAGAACCGGCTCTTAATAACAAGGCAAGTTCGGCTGCTTCAGTGGCTGAATCCAGCCCTGTAATACGGAAAGCATTACCAAAGGCACTTTGAATTGTGGCCAGGTTGATAATCTCCCGGATTTCCCGGTTACGGCGCTCCATGACTTCTTCGCCATCGACCACTCGTTTAACCATTTCGGATTTCTGCTCAATGAACAGAACCCCCATGCCGCGTCGAATATTCTGCTTGGTGGCTTCGAGCATCATTTTTCCACCGACGCTGTCCAGTGAAATATTAACCTGAGGCACGCCATTCTCATCAAAGCCGGCATTTGCATTGGATACATTACTACCCGTTGCGATGATATCGTTTTCCAGCATGGCCGTTCTTAAGGGGTTGTCTTTAAAGCTGAACTTTTGAGAACTGCGGCTGGTACTGGTATCGTCTGCGGCCAATCTGAACTCAAGGTTAGCGGTTTTACCGATGATACGTTTGGCCGAGGCTGTATCCTGAACGCCGGGCAATTCAACCACAATTCGGTTGCGCCCTTGTCGTTGAACCAAAGGTTCAGCAACACCAAGTTCGTTAACCCGGTTTCTTAAGGTTGTGAGGTTCTGCTGGATGGCATAATCTTCTATCTCTTTGATACGCGCTTCGGAAAGCGTTAGCTTCAGAAAATAATTTTCGCCCTCATCTTGTGTTGCACGCATAAATTCACGGTATTTCGCTGCAATATGCGATATGCCCTTTTCACGTTCTTCAGGGCTCATAAACTGAATAAGCAAGCCATCAATGCCTTCAAACTCCATGCCCCGATAACGTATTTTATCGCTGCGCATGGTCGTTTTAATTTCGCTCATAGTGACTTTAAGCTTCTGGCTGAGTGCTTTTTCCATATCCACTTCCAGGAGAAAGTGAACACCGCCACGCAGATCCAGACCAAGCTTCATCGGGCCAGCGCCTAATCCTCTTAACCATTCAGGGGTGCTGGCAGCCATATTCAAGGCGGCAACATAATCACCCCCTAAATTATTTCTCAGTGTTTCCTGGGCGGCCAGCTGTGCTTCACTGGTATCAAAACGCACCAGAATATTCCGCTCTTTCATTTCAATTTGCTTTTGGTTGATGCCTGCTTCGTTAAGCAGGGATTCAACACGCGTTTGCAAATCCGGACCAACCTCTACAGAGCTTTGTGCACCGGTTACCTGTACGGCAAAATCATCGGGATATAAGTTTGGCAGTGAAAAGATGACACTGACAACAAAGGCAATAGAGAGAAGAATATACTTCCAAGCGGGATATTGATTGAGCATGGTCGCGCCAAGTCCTGTGATTGAATTATTTTATAAGAATGCATTCGAAAAACCGGCCACATTCTCGCACAGAATCAGACCTCAAATTAAGAGATCTATCCCAAAGCGCCTTTTTAAAGCGCTTTGGGTCTGTTTTTAATCGAATTAAATACTTTTTAACGTACCTTTTGGCAATGCAGAGGCAATCGCAACTTTTTGTACTTTTAGCTCAACACCTTCAGAAATTTCCAAAGCAACGAAATCTTCAGTGACTTTGGTGATTTTGCCAGCGATACCACCATTGGTAATCACTTCATCGCCTTTGCTTAAGGCAGAAACCAGATTGCGATGCTCTTTAGCGCGCTTAGACTGAGGGCGCCACATCAGAAAATAAAAAATCAGTATAAAACCACCAAAAAAGATTAACTGCATCATGGCACTCGGGCCTTCCGGTTGGACCGGTTCTGCCATGGCGGTGGCCGAAAATAACACTGCTATAAGCGCTATACTGATCGCTTTGATGGTTCTCATGGGGTTTCCTCTTAATAAATTAAAATAAAATTGAAAGCTCTTTAATGGTGTCTTTTTTTGGAATTAAAACCGCAGGCTGTGCGATTTATTCTATTAATTTTGGGGTCTCTTCACCTCGTTGTGCATAGAAGGTGTCAACAAAGGCGGACAATTTACCTTGTTCAATAGCCTGACGCAAACCATCCATCAAAATTTGGTAGTAGCGTAAGTTATGGATTGTATTGAGTTGTGCGCCTAGCATTTCTTTACATTTATCCAGATGATGCAGATAGCTTCGGCTAAAATTCTGACACGTATAACAATCACATTGATCATCCAGCGGAGAGGTATCATGCTTGTGTGCAGAATTGCGCAGCTTTACAACCCCTTTATGGGTAAACAAGTGTGCATTTCTGGCATTACGGGTGGGCATGACACAGTCAAACATGTCTATCCCCCTGCGCACCGCTTCAACCAGATCTTCCGGTTTACCTACGCCCATCAGATAACGGGGTTTATCCTCGGGCATCTTGCTGGTGAGATGATTCAATACTTTCATCATTTCTTCTTTAGGCTCACCAACAGAAAGGCCGCCGATAGCATAGCCATCAAAGCCGATATTCATCAGCCCTTCGAGTGATTCATCCCGAAGATGCTCATACATGCCGCCCTGTACGATACCAAAGAGGGCTGATGGATTATCCGCATGCGCTTCTTTACTGCGCGCAGCCCAGCGCAAGGACAGCTCCATAGAAAAACGCGCCTGCTCTTCGGTGGCCGGATAAGGCGTGCATTCATCAAATATCATCACAATATCTGAACCAAGTTTACGCTGCACATCCATAGAAATTTCTGGCGTAAGTTCTACCGGTGCGCCATTAATAGGCGATTTAAAGGTGACGCCTTTTTCGGTTATTTTGCGCATATCGCCTAAACTGAACACCTGAAAGCCGCCTGAGTCTGTCAGTATCGGCTTATTCCATTGAATAAAGTCATGCAGTGTGCCGTGTTTTTCAATGATCTCGGTGCCTGGCCTTAACATTAAATGAAAGGTGTTTCCCAAGATGATATCTGCACCAATTTCTTCAATATCCCTGGGTAGCATGCCCTTCACGGTGCCGTAAGTCCCCACTGGCATAAATGCAGGGGTTTGTATCTTGCCACGAGGGAAATTAATTTCACCGCGACGCGCCTGGCCATCCTGCCCTTTTAGTTCAAATTGCATAACACACTTGGATTGACTCAAAACAACTCCAGGAAATAGTCAGGATAGTGGATGTAAAAGCATGGCATCGCCATAACTGAAAAAACGATAACGCTGCTGAATAGCTTCTTGATAAGCCGCAAGAATGCTTTCTTTGCCTGAAAAAGCGGATACCAGCATCAATAGAGTAGATTTGGGCAAATGGAAATTGGTGATCAGGGCATCTACCGTTTTGAAACGATAGCCGGGATAGATAAAAATCGACGTATCCCCCTGGAAGGCTTGTAAATGCCCGGACTGGCTTGCCGTTTCGAGGCTACGCACACTGG
>JBFHPN010000087.1:0-7571 GCA_041592735.1 Oleiphilaceae bacterium
AAGAGTTTGACTATCAAGAAGAGGCATTGACCCCCTTCATACACGCATTACCTATGTTGATCAAAGGCAAACGTAAACGCACAACGGTACCGGTCCTGCAATACGGCAGTACCTGTATACAAGATAGTCCGCGCATTGTGGGATGGTTAGCAAAAGAATTTGGTCCCTTGAAATCCATGCCAGATGAGTTGGAAGATGAGATCCTCGCAATCCAGCAGCGCTTTGATGCGATAGGTAAGCCCGTCGCCCGCTTCCTTTACTATTCGGGGTTTGCACACCCGGCCTTGATCAAAGATATCTGGACGCAGTTCTCCAGTCCTTGGGAAAACGCAGTGGTACGGCTTTTCTATCCACCTATTCAGGGCTTGTTCAAGAACAAACTGCGCATAAATGATAAAGATGCAGCGAAAGCAGAACAGAAAATTGAACAGGAAATTCAGTGGCTTGAGCAGCAGCTGAGTGACGGTCGCCGGTTTTTAGTGGGGGATCGATTCACCGTAGCTGATATCACGGCGGCATCTTTGCTGGCACCTTTAGCCTGCCCAAATGAGCATCCCATCTATGGCACAGACGAGTTCCGCGAAAAAATAGCAGGCGCAGCAAACAAGTGGGCGACAAGCCCTGCCTTAGATTGGGTGCGGACGATGTACACACAACATCGAGGCCAGATTTGGCGAAAACGGCCCAGGGCAGCTTGAAAAGCAGTTTTTCAAAACATGTGTTTGAAAAAAGTCATTAAAATAAAACCCAGATTCCTGCTATGTTTATTCAGGGCTGAAAAACACAGCGCTTGCTGATTTTATTTAATTGGTAGCGGGAGCGCGATTTATTTTCTGCAAGGCATACTGAAAATGCGCTATTCGTTTATCCTTTGTTTTGCTTGTCTGGCTGGTGTGCTTGGCCTCGCGTCATGTACCCAAGAGCAAGGCGCAGATTTATTGGATGATTATCTCAACCGCCTTTCCAATGTTGTGAAGGTTGAGCGCACTGACGAAAGAAATTTTTATCGAGCATATCTTGAACAGCGCACTCACCTCTTATTAAAAAGTGGCTCTAAACGTATTGACCCGATTGGCATGGATGAATCTATCTCCGTGCTCGACTTCTTGTCACTTTACGGTTGCCAGCTGCAGATTCTGGTTGCTGAGCGTAATTCAATTTTGGGAAAACAGGCACGCCCCTCTCAGTACTTGCTCTATGAGTTGTCCTTCCTGGAGCATAGTGCTGCTTGTATTGAAGCACTGGAGCAAGAAGGTAAGAAGGAGCTTGCCACGCAATTGTCCCGTGTCACTGATCAAAAAACACAAGCCTTGCCAAGGCTTATCTGGCAAACACTGATTTTTGGTGAGGAAGCGATTCAATTCTGGCGGCAGCCAAATGATACAGGCAAGTATCCGGATAAAGATGTGATAGCAGTCATAAGCAGTCTCAAGGCGCTAAGGTTATCGATTGATGCATGGTTGAAGGGAGATTATGGCCATGGTCATGAACAACTTGAAGGTCATCTGGCTGTATTGAACCAAAATGATGGCGGCGCATTGCTCAAGTCTTTCCTCATGTATTTTTATGCGCTGGATGAAGCGAATGCACTCCTGGACAAAGCAAAACTCTGCAATAAGCAGACCCCTTTATTTAACACGCTTGCAGCGCAGAATGTGGTAAGAAAATTCTTCGTCGGAAATGTGCAGGTCTGGGCTTCCCGCTTAAGTCAGCGTTACTATGAGCTGCTACCTCATTACCGGGCATTTGAAGCGCAGCTTGAAAAAGTAGAGAGCCTTGAATATCGAGCCTGGCGCAGCAGGCGAGATGACTTGTTCGAATTAGCTATTCAGTCGAGTCAGTCTCACGTGCAACGCCTGGAGGTGTTACTTAATGGGTGCTCCCAACATTAGATGTCAAAAAGGCTTCATCAAGACAAGGTGGCCGATCTATTTTTTATTAGTCAGTCAAATAGATTGGTCACGAATGGCACTAAGTTAAGTTTATAATACCGAACCATGAGCTCGCCGAAGGGATGTTCCGGTTTCCGCAAAATCATGTTTCTTGATCGTTTTCCTTCGGCAGGCTCAGGGCAAGCAGCTCAACGAGCGAAGGCTAAGCAGAATGAAAAGGTACTGTAGGGATTAAATTTATTCCCTCCGGTACCTTAAGATAAATAAATAAAGACAGTCATCACGCCCCGCTATGTCAAACACCAGCGAAAAAGACTTATTCATCGGCCAATTTCTTTTCAGTACTTTGCGTTGCGAATCGAGAAAATTGTTGCAAATTGCGACTAAGTTTGGGTTGTTTTTTGCGAATTGTGCTTCTTTTAGCTCAGAAGATTTTATCTGGGCAAAGAAAACGTGCGGTTAAAGCAGCGCTGAGAGGGGTTCAGCTACTACTGGCACGGAACTTGAATTTGCCGATGCTATTGTGTTGCAGTTTGCCTTAATGACCAACAACACACATGCATGCTAGTTAGCCCGCCGCTGGCCAAGCCCTCAATGACATAAAGGAAACTGAAATGGTTGGAGTACACTGTTCATCTGTTGCGTCGCACTCAATTTTCGTGTGGCACACATTGTTAAAGCGACTAAAGACCTTACTTCTTCGGCCACGTAGGTCATGCTTACAAATTCAATATCTGTTTGTCCTGTTTATGGTAGTTTTTTCGGGTCAGGCAGTTGCTGGTCCTTATTGCCAGAGTTTTCCCTGTACCATTGTGGGTAGTCTTGACGATGACATTCTGAGGGGGACCGCCGATGATGACGTTATCTGCGGCCTGTCGGGCAATGACCAACTGTTTGGTTTAGAGGGGAATGACTTAATCTGTGGCGGTGAGGGACACGATCTATTAATGGGGGGCGACGGACAGGATCGACTCTACGGCGGAAAAGGGCGCGATCGGCTTGACGGCGAGCGTGACAATGACGAACTGGATGGTGGCCAGGGTAACGATACACTGATGGGTGGGTCAGGTGCGGACTTTTTGGTTGGGGGGGCGGGGCGCGACGCTTTTGAAGGCACTTCACTGGCAGATACCTGTGATGCAGAACGATCTGAACAGGTGGGGGCGTGCGGTATGCTGGATGTGACAAATCATGCGCAGGGAAAATCGTTTACTACCCTTGGGCCGCATATTGCTCACCCGGACGGCAGTTTGTTTATACCCAGGGGGGTTAATATCTTTCCTTGGCATCGCTCACCAGCGACAGTTGATCTGATAAAAAACTGTTGGAATTTCAATATGGTACGCTTGCATGCCTGGATACTTGATGACAGCTCATCACAATGGAAAGACCACGTTGTTTATCTCGAAACACCGCTCATTTTTAATCTGGAAACCACACAATTGGCGGCCTACGACGTCAAGCCCTTAATTGATTATCTGACCAGTCAGGAACTGGTTGTGGTGTTTGATGTACATGAATATGTTGGAGGGTTTTTTGAAGGGGAGGTGTTGGAGTCCTATCTTGTTTTTATTCGGGACTTTGCCGAACGTTATAAAGACAACCCCTATGTTTGGCTGGATTTGCATAATGAGCCCGGTGCCTACGAAGGTCAGCAGGGGGATTTTGGGCTCTGGCGTCATGAAGTTAGCACGATACTGTCCACGGTTAAAAACATCGCGCCTGATATGATGGTGCTGGTATCGGGTACTGCATGGGGGCAAGACACAGGGCCGCATTGGAGTAGTGATCCGGTGAAAGTCGAACAGAGTGCATTATTGGCTAATGCTGATGTGCTGTCTGCTTATAACAATGTGATCGGAACCTTCCATATTTATGATCAGTGGATTTATGGCACGCCACGCCTTCAAGATTTTGTCAGCAAACTCTACACAACACTGGATAAGCCGATTTTGGTGGGTGAATATGGTGCAGTAAACAATGTCTCCACGCTGAGCGCGACGAGATCCTTGTTTGAATTGGTGCAGCAGGAACCGTTTCAAGGCCTAGGGAGGACAGCCTGGGTGTGGGATGCCTATGATCAGAATGATCTGACGGTTTCATCGAGTGGTGGCGGACAGGCAATAGATTCGTGCGCCGAGCCTGGCAATCTGAGTGAACTCGGACGGCTTGTTTGGGACGATAATCATTGATAAAAAATAGACAATGCCAATTATGCACGGTAGATCTTGATGATTGATCATTCATCAAGAAACTAACCCTTCGTAGTTTATGTTCTATGGAATACAAACTCATTTTCAAACAGCTTCGCAATATGCAAATTATTTAGATCAAATTGCGAAGTTACTCCTACCTAATAGTTGCGAAGTTCCGCCTAACAGCCTCGCATTCTGACGGATGCTTCTGTTAATGCAGGCTATCTACGTGGATGTCTGATTATCGCTGGAGCGCCCTTTGCCAGGGGTTACGCAGAGGCAGAGCACTTTACGGTCCGGTGCTCTTCAACACCCAAAAAAAGCCACATAAGGGCACAGATAGGCTTATGGTACAGAAAATGCAATGGCTAGTATTAAACGTATCCGGGGCCAAATCCGAAGAGACGCGCAACTGCTTTGATTAACGAAGTGGGAAATTGAAAAACGGTTCAAATAAAAGAAGAAAATACAATAGTTTACATCCTCTCTTCGTTTATTGAACTATGCTTTATTGAACCCCTTTCGCTATACCGAGCGGGTTGCTAAGCCTATGTTGATGATCGTCTTATAGCTGTTGAACAACGAGAGCCAAATGCCAATGAAAAGAATTCCGAAGTATCGAGCACTAGAACCTAGGCTCTTGTTAGACGCAGCCGCTGTCATTACTGTGGCTGAGACGATCGCTGGTGAAACTGAGTCCTATCAAACAGACAGCGCAGAAGACGCAAGCTCAGCGTTGATTTCAACGGATAAAACTATCGATAACTTATTGGTTATCGACTCATCTGTGAACGATAAAGATCAGATTATTGCGGCCGCTGGCGAGCGCACTCAGGTTTTAGTGCTTGAATCAGATAAGAATGGTCTTGCCCAAATAGCTGACGCAGCACAGAAATTGAACGGATTACTTTCTATCGAGTTAGTCTCTCATGGTACTGACGGCGCAATTACCTTAGGCAATAGTTTAATCGGTGACCACAATATTGCGTTATTTTCTGAGTATTTAAAACAGATGGGTGAGTCACTGGATCCCGAGGGTGACATTTTGCTTTACGGATGTGATGTATCACAGACGGATAAAGGACTCTCTTTTCTGGAACAGTGGAGTGAGTTCTCAGGTGCCGATATCGCAGCGTCTTCAGACATAACCGGAAAAGGCGGCGATTGGGACCTCGAAGTGCACTATGGCGATATTGCCAAAAGCAGTTTAAATGCTGAAAAGCTAAAGGACTATCAGCATGCGCTGACCATCGATGCGGCAGAACTTGCGTCTGAGTCAAGCAACTGGGATGTTGTCATTAAGGGGGCACAATTTGACGTGGGAGAAGACACGCAAGCGGGCTCGGGCATAGATATTTTAGGTGGCGCGGACAACGCCACCTTAATGACTATTTTTGATGATAACAATACACCTGATGATTCCAGTGACGATGAAATTGCCTTTCGTTTTCTTATTGATGAAGGGGTCAAGGGGGGGAACTTCGATGGCTACACGTGGATTGCCTTAGACGTTGATGTAGATGGCGATCTTGATGTTCATCTGCTGTTCTATGGGAAAAATGGTAGCACAGGTCTAGATGTATATGATTCAGGGTCGGGTGCTAACTTATCACCAAGTACAACAGATATTTCCAATACGGGAACAGCAGTTACCTCGGGCCTGTTATTCGACTTTAGCACCGTCACAAGCATCGACAGTAGCGGCACAGCTGATCTGGATGCCGACGGTAACAGTGATTATTTCGTCAGTGCAAAGGTTAATTTTGACGCACTTGCGGCCGCAGTTAATCTGAAAACGCTTACAGGTACGAATGACACAATAAGTACACTAAATGGTGGCCAAGGCTTGACTAAAGATACTGCTGTGCAGTTTATCATGGCAAGCGCCACTCAAAGTAATACCCTCAATAGTGATATTGCTGGTATAAATGGTGGGCTAAATAGCTCCACCACTTATACTGATCTGGGACTTTTTACGTCCTATAGTTTTTCGAATCTGATTCCAACGATAACCAGTGATGGTGGCGGCGCCAGTGCTTCGCTAAATGTCGATGAAAACTTAACCTCCGTTACAACAGTCAGCGCGATCGATGGCAACAATGACTCAATTACCTATTCGATAGTTAACAGTACGGATAATGCGGCTAGTACCGATTGGGAGGATTTTTCAATTGATGCATCAACAGGGGTGTTGTCTTTTGTAGGCGCGCCTGATTATGAGGCGCCCGCAGACAGTGATTCGAACAATGAGTATGTCGTTGTGGTTAAAGCTGACGACGGCAATGGCGGCCAGGATTTTCAGACCATCACGGTTAACGTCCAAGATGTTGCTGATAATGATGCTACCGCGCCCACCATTACAAGCATCTTGCGTCTAACGCCCTCCGACTCAATAACAAACAGTGACTCAGTGGTTTTTCAGGTTACCTTTGACGAGGGCGTGCAAAATGTAGATGCCTCAGACTTCAGCTTAAGCGGCACAGCAAGCGGGGATGGCTTGGTGAGTAGCGTGACGCAAGTCAATGCGTCGGTATATAACGTAACTGTAACAGGTTTAACAAACAGTAATGGCACAATAAATCTGGATTTTGCTGGAGGACAGGACATCACTGATACCGCGTCTAATTCCTTAGTCAACACAGCGCCTGGCTCAGAGCAAGAGTATACGATTGATAATACGGCGCCCGGCGTTCCAACGATCAATAGTCTGCTTAGCAATGACACCACACCGACCTTAAGTGGTAGCTACGACAGCAGTGATGCGGCAGGCGGTTTCACCGTCACCGTCGACGGCACGACCTATACCCTGGGCACCGATGCCGCCTTAACAACCTCGGGCGATAGCTGGAGTCTGGACCTGGCGACAGCCGGCCAAACACTGAGCGCGGGCACGTATACTGTGACAGCGACGGCGACCGATGCCGCCGGTAACAGCACCAGTGATGCCAGCACGAATGAAATTACCATCGATACTACCGCGCCCAGCATCCCAACGATCAATAGTCTGCTCAGCAATGACACCACACCGACCTTAAGTGGTAGCTACGACAGCAGTGATGCGGCCGGTGGCTTGACCGTCACGGTGGACGGCACGACCTATACCCTGGGCACGGATGCGGCGTTAACAACGTCGGGCGATAGCTGGAGTCTGGATCTAGCGACAGCCGGTCAAACACTGATCGCGGGCACGTATGCTGTGACAGCGACGGCGACCGATGCCGCGGGCAACAGCACCAGTGATGCCAGCACGAATGAAATAACCATCGATACTACTGCGCCCAGCATCCCAACGATCAATAGTCTGCTCAGCAATGACACCACACCGACCTTAAGTGGTAGCTACGACAGCAGCGATGCGGCCGGCGGATTCACCGTCACCGTCGATGGCACGACCTATACCCTGGGTACCGATGCCGCCTTAACCACCAGTGGCGATAGCTGGAGTCTGGATCTGGCGACAGCCGGCCAAACACTGATCGCGGGC
>JBFHPN010000088.1:0-7491 GCA_041592735.1 Oleiphilaceae bacterium
GGCGGACTTTGCCATAGTGTATCAGTTGATACATGATAGATTGCGTGACAGCAGTAGGTATGGCGAATCCAATACCAACATTTCCACCCGCCGGTGCAATAATCGCAGAATTAATGCCGACAAGCTTACCATTCAGATCAATCAGCGCCCCACCCGAATTTCCGGGGTTGATGGAGGCGTCGGTTTGAATGAAATCTTCATAACCCTGGATACCCAGCCCGTTGCGGCCTAAGGCGCTGACAATCCCAGTGGTGACCGTTTGCCCTAACCCGAAAGGATTACCTATGGCGACCACAAAATCACCAACTTTCAGCGAGTTGGAATCGGCAATTGAAAGCGCAGAAAGATTGCGGGCCGTGATCTGTAGCAAGGCGATATCCACCTTCTCATCCGAACCGATCAGCTTGGCTTTCAGGGTGCGACCATCTTGAAGCTTGACCTCGATGTCGTCCGAACCTGCTATGACATGATGATTGGTTAGAATGTAGCCATTGTCAGCATCTACAATAACGCCTGAACCCGCACTTTGTACTTTTCGGGTTTCTTCCACATCATCCGGGAAAGAAAAAAAATGCCGGAAGAAGGGGGATTGTAATAAGGGGTTATAACGCTTCTGAATGGCATAGGTTGCAATATTAACAACAGCCGGGGTGGCCTTTTCGATGATGGGTGCCAGCGAAGGTTGCAATTGCCCTTCAATTAGCCGGCTCGGAAAGCCCTGAGCCTGAACCTGGCCCAGGCAGCAAAGAGCTAAACACAGACTAATGAGGATATTCTTTATATCGTGGCTGAGCATCACTAACCTCGGACAAAAGTTCACTTGATGGGATGTGATTTGATCATACATCTTGCATAATAGCCTGCATTTATAACAAAGAGTGAATGGAATGAGTAGTGCATTTGATGTCGTCATCGTGGGTGCTGGCATGGTTGGAGCCACCATCGCTTGCGGCTTGGCCAGATCCAATCTTAAGGTCGCGATTATTGACCCTCAAGTCCCTCAGGTGTTCGATGCCGCGGCAGCGCCCCATATCCGGGTATCGGCGATTAGTTTTGCCAGTGAACAGGTGCTAAAGCATGTGGGTGCCTGGGGAAATATCGCTACTAAACGACTTTGTCCTTATCGTCGTTTAGCCGTTAATGAGCAACCTGCCACGAAAGGGCTGGCTGCTAAATTGCCTGATATTTCTTCATGGGCCAGAACTGAATTTGATGCACAGGCCATTCATCAAAGCCATCTCGGGCATATTATCGAGAATGATATTGTGCATTTAGCCTTGCACGAGCAAATGAAAAAACTGAAGAGCCTGAGTATCTTCTGCCCGGATGAAATCGTGGATATGGATGTGTCCGGCACCTCGAAAATCTTAACGCTGGCGAAACATGGCAAGATAACAGCGCGTCTGGTGATCGGTGCGGAAGGCGCTAATTCGATGGTCAGAGTCAAAGCAGGAATCGGCCAAAGTCGTGAGCAGTACTCACAGCATGCCTTTGTCTGCACGGTACGCTATCAAGGGGAGCAACAAGATATCACCTGGCAATCCTTTACGCCGCATGGCCCGATTGCATTTCTTCCTTTAGCGGATGTCGCCGGTGAACACTATGCCTCCCTGGTTTGGTATGATTCAGCGGAGTCTGTGGCAAGATTAAAAGCGTTACCCGATGAACAACTAAAAACGCATTTCATGCAACATTATCCGTCGGACTTGCCGGTGGTGCTGGATATTATAGAGCGGGCCAGCTTCCCGCTGTATCGTTCACACGCTTTTGATTACGTGAAGCAAGGCATTGCTTTGGCTGGCGATGCCGCGCATACCATCAATCCGCTGGCTGGCCAGGGTGTTAATTTAGGCTTTATGGATGCAGCTGTGCTAATTGAAGAATTGATTCAGGCGACGATGAACAACGAGGATATTGCCTCACTCGAGGTGTTACTGCGTTATCAGCGTGCACGTAAAAAGGAAAACCAGTTAATGATGGCCACGATGGACGCTTTCTATTACGGTTTCAGCAATAATAGCTTTCCACTAAGAATAATACGCAATATCGGTTTGGGCCTGGCCAACAGTGCCGGCCCATTAAAACAAAAAGTTATGAGCTATGCGATAGGCGCGTCCGGCCAACTACCTAAATTGGCAAGACCTTGATGATACGAAGGAGCAATCAATATGTCAGACACCATTTTCACAAAAATAATTAACAAAGAAATTCCTGCCGATATCATTTATGAAGATGATCTGAGTCTGGCATTTAATGATATTCAACCGCAGGCACCCGTTCATTGCCTGATTATTCCAAAAAAAACCATTGCCACCATTAATGAAATGACTGAAGAAGATAAACCTTTGTTGGGTCACTTGTTTTGGGTAGCCAAACAGCTAGCCGCGCAACAAGGCTTTGCCGAAGACGGTTACCGGGTAGTGATGAATTGTAATGAATATGGTGGGCAGTCTGTGTACCACATCCATCTGCATTTGCTGGCAGGAAAGCCTCTTGGCTGGCCTCCGTATACCGAGAAGCTGAAGGTTTAATTCACTGCAAAAGCGATAAAATGCTCATTTCGCTATACCTGAGTTAAGAAAAATGAGCGAGGCCAAAAATTGGCAACTATTTTTAATGAAGGTGTCGGAAAAATTGATGTCGATGCCATCATGGCTAAACTGTTGAAATAGTAAACAGGTAAAAAGAATCCTGCCTGTTTCGCTATAACACAGCCAGGACTTCTCTTAGGCAGGAACGAAGCCAGACGCCTTATAATGAAAATAATCGCTTCAGTTCCTCGCCTGGATTTTTGGCGCGCATAAAGGCTTCGCCAACCAAGAAGCTGTGTACATTTCTTTGTTGCATCGCGTTTACATCTTCTGGCGTATGAATGCCGCTTTCTGTGACGACGATGCGTTCTTCAGGTATTTTATCGAGTAATTTGAAGGTGTTTTCGAGAGATACTTCAAAACTGTGCAGATCCCGGTTATTGATGCCTACCAGACGGGTTTTCAGTGTTAAAGCCTGTTCGAGTTCAGCCTCATTATGCACTTCCACCAGCACATCAAGTCCGATTTCATCTGAGATGCCCGCCAGTTCCTGCATCTGATCTTTGGTTAGACAGGCGGCAATTAACAGTACACAGTCCGCATTGACTACCCGGCTTTCATAAATCTGATAGGGTGCCACCATAAAATCTTTACGAATAATAGGTAGGCTGCTGGCTATTCTGGCCTGTTGTAAATAATCTTCATGGCCCTGAAAAAAATCATGATCAGTTAACACCGACAGACACGCTGCACCGGCCTGTTGATAGCTTTCCGCAATTTCAGCCGGGTTAAAATTCTCACGAATAACCCCCTTACTTGGCGAGGCTTTTTTGATCTCAGCAATAATGGCGGGTTGCTTAAGCGCCAGTTTCTGCTCAATGCTGTTTACGAAACCACGTGTTGCGGGCAGGTCCAATGCGCGAGCTTTGCAATTAGCAAGGCTCAGCTGTTTTTGCCGTTGTTCTATTTCTTGCCATTTACGCGCCACAATTTTTTTTAAAATTGTAGGTGTGGTATCGGAAGAAGCGTCAGGACCAAATACTATTGAAGACATGTAAATACCTATTTCAAGTCAAGCTGCAAAAACGCGCGAAAAACTCGCCAGATCCGATAATTTGGTTAATGCCACACCGCTGCCAATGGCATCTGCAGCTAATTCAATTCCTTCTGCCAGGCTGTTGGCTAAGCCTGACACATAAATTGCCGCACCCGCATTGAGCGTAATAAGGTTACGCGCTTTGTTAGAGGTTTCATCATTGGATTTACCCAAGGCACTCTGGATCAGGGTCAAACTGTCTGTTGCGCTGGAGACACTCAGGCCACTAAGATCCTGGGCGGGCATATTAAATTGTTCGGGGTGAATAGAATATTCGGATATTTCGCCCTTATGTAACTCAGCCACAAAGGTATTTCCGGATAGAGTGATTTCATCCAGGCCATCTTCGGCATGGATGACCATCACATGTTCGCTGCCCAGTCTCTTCAGAACTTCAGCCATCGGTCGGCACAAGGCCTTGGAAAATACACCGATGACCTGTTTACGAACACCTGCCGGATTGGTCATGGGGCCAAGCATATTGAAAATGGTGCGGATGCCCATTTCTCTGCGAGGTCCAATGGCATACTTCATGGCACTGTGATGGGCCGGAGCAAACATGAAGCCGACACCGACTTCCTCAATACAGCGCTTAACCTGTTCGGGTGACAAGGCGAGATTAATCCCTGCAGCTTCGAGTAAATCTGCACTCCCCGTGCTGCTGGATACACTGCGATTGCCATGTTTAGCGACCTGGCCACCAGCTGCGGCCACAACAAAGGCTGCCGCCGTAGACACGTTAAACAGGTTGGCACCATCACCACCGGTTCCACAGGTGTCTACCAGATACTGGCCTTTGATCTCTACGGGGGTGGAGAGAGAGCGCATGACTTCAGCTGCCCCGGTGATTTCCTCAATTGTTTCACTTTTCATTCTCAGGGCAACCAGCAATCCGCCAATTTGGGCGTCTGTGGCATTGCCGGTCATGATTTGATGCATGACTGATTTCATTTCAGCCGTTGTCAGATCCTGTTGATTAACCAGTTTCTCAAGCGCCTGTTTCATGTCTAAATTCTGTTGGGTTGTCATTATCAAGCCAGCCTTATTTTCGTTCCAGAAAGTTGCGCAGCAAATCGTGACCATGTTCGCTGAGTATGGATTCGGGGTGAAACTGCACCCCTTCAATGTCGAGTGTTTTATGGCGAACGCCCATAATTTCCTCTATCGAGCCGTCCGCGTTCTGAGTCCAGGCAGTTATTTCCAGACATTCTGGTAACTGGTTCTTATCGATCACCAGTGAATGATAGCGCGTGGCCACGAAAGGATTCGACAGACCCTGAAAAACGCCAGTATTGTTATGAAATACCTCAGAGGTTTTGCCATGCATTACCTGACCTGCACGAATAATTTTTCCCCCAAAAGCCTGGCCAATACTTTGATGACCAAGGCAGATACCCAGAATAGGGATACGCCCCTTGAAATTTTCGATTACGGCGAGCGAAATGCCTGCTTCGGTCGGTGTGCAGGGGCCGGGAGAAATAACAATCTTTTCCGGCGCCAGCCGGGCAATGTCTTCGATACTGATTTCATCATTACGGTACACGTCTACCTGTGCACCGAGTTCCCCTAGATACTGAACGACGTTGTAGGTAAAGGAGTCATAGTTATCAATCATTAAAATCATGTCGGTTCCCCTTAACCATCTAAACCTTGAGTTGCCATTGCGACGGCTTTGAATATCGCGCGGCCTTTATTCATGGTTTCATCCCATTCACTTTGAGGAACCGAATCGGCGACCACGCCGGCACCGGCCTGAATGTGCAAAACCTTATCTTTAATCACCGCAGTGCGGATAGCGATGGCTGTATCCATATTACCGTTCCAGGAAAGATAGCCGACCGCTCCGCCATAAACGCCACGCTTAACAGGTTCAAGCTCATCTATGATCTCCATGGCCCGTATTTTGGGAGCACCACTCAAGGTGCCTGCCGGAAAGGTTGCACGCAAAACGTCTATTGCCGACGTGTCGGGCTTTAATGTGCCGGTGACATTGGACACAATATGCATGACATGTGAATAGCGTTCGATAACCATTTTGTCCGTTAGTTTAACACTGCCAATCTGGCTGACGCGGCCGGCATCGTTGCGGCCTAAATCGATCAGCATCAAATGTTCTGCACACTCTTTTGGATCGGCAAGCAGCTCTGCTTCCAGAGCCTGATCTTCCGCCTCTGTATGACCACGCTTACGGGTACCGGCTATCGGCCTGACGGTCACTTCACCTTGCTCAACTCTGGCCAGTATCTCGGGCGATGAGCCGACGATATGGAAGTCATCCAGGTTTAGAAAATACATATAAGGTGAAGGGTTCAGGCACCGCAGGGCACGGTAAAGATCAAGCGGATCCGCTTCAAAGGGAATAGACATCCGTTGGGAAATAACCGCCTGCATGATATCGCCGGCAAGGACATACTCTTTAATTTTACTCACAGCGTCTTTGAATCTTGCTTCAGAAAAGCCGGAAATAAAATCGGCTTCATCGACGTTTCTGGGCTGATTCAAAACTGCTTTGGGTGGTTGTAAAGGCGCTGTATGGCGCAGGCGATGCACAAGCAGATCCAGAACTGATTGCGCCAGCTGATAGGCATCTTCAACGCTTGGGTCGGCATGATAGATGAGCATCAAT
The DNA here is from genome assembly GCA_041592735.1 of Oleiphilaceae bacterium. Classification (GTDB taxonomy): domain Bacteria; phylum Pseudomonadota; class Gammaproteobacteria; order Pseudomonadales; family Oleiphilaceae; genus PZPK01. The sequence goes on from JBFHPN010000088.1 coordinate 6,254, forward strand.
TTACCGCTGAGGTTATCAAACACAATCAACTGATCCGATACCATCAGTAAAATATCGGGCGTGTGTAATGGATCTTCCGGGCAGGATTTAGCCAGCCGTGGCTCGATATAGCGCACGGTATCATAGCCAAAATACCCTACCAGCCCCCCGTTGAAACGGGGTAATCCATCCAGTTCCGGTACCTTGAAGCGGGTTTGAAATGTTTCAACAAAGGCAAGAGGATCCGCTACTTCGTGCGTTTCAACCAGTTCTCCGTCGGCATAGAGCTTGGCAGAGTGGCCAGAAATTTTCAGCACTTGAGAGCAGGGCAACCCAATAATGGAATATCTGCCCCATTTTTCTCCTCCATGAACTGATTCCAGTAAATAGGAATAAGGCCCACTGGCTAATTTCAGATAGGTGCTTAAGGGTGTGTCGAGATCTGCCAGTACTTCTCGTGTCACGGGGATTCTGTTGTAACCTTGCTGGGCAAGTGATGCAAATAATTCAGGTGTCATAAAATATCCAAATATCTAACAAGTAAACTTAAGATAGATGCGTAGCGTGCATCAAGAAAAGACGTTACGACTCGCTACGCCATCGCTTGGATGATCTGAGGATATGCTTGTTACAGCCAACGAGGCAGCAATCAGAAGGACACACACTGAAATTTAGTGTAGACACAAAAGAACTCTCTGGTTGTGAATAGTTAAACTAATGGGATTAAGCCAAGCGTTTTATCAGAAGATAAACGGGTTCAAAATCATTTTCAGAAGATTACCTCAGCCCCGAGAGTGAATCAATCTTTAGACAGCGCATTCTCCGTTTCGGGCTTTAAATACTTGGGTAACTTGGGTATATTGATAAGCGCCTCACGGTTAAAGAGATTTGCACCGAAGGCCAACTTCACGGACATGATGTCCCAGACCCAATAAAAGGACTTAATATGATAACGCTCAATAGCGCATCCTTGATGTGCGCCCTCTGTTTATATGTGTTTTCCCCGTTTACCCTGGCAATGCCGCAGTTTATTAATGAATTTCATTACGATAATAGTGGCGCAGACACGCAAGAATATGTCGAGATTGCCGGGCTTGCCGGTTCGGATCTGACTGGCTGGCGCCTGGATTTTTATAATGGCACGAATGGCCGGATCTATGACAGCTGGGGTTTGTCCGGCGTGATCGATGATGAGGCAGCCGGTTGGGGGGCCTTGTCATTTTCGGGTGGCGGTTTGCAAAATGGATCGAAAGACGGCA
>JBFHPN010000089.1:0-7459 GCA_041592735.1 Oleiphilaceae bacterium
CTCCACATAGAATCCTTGATACCTTAGAGGCCATTTGTCGCCACTATCCTGAAAGGGAGATGGTTATAGCGCGAGAATTGACTAAAAGGTTTGAGACCATAACCAAGGGTATGGTGAAAGAATTGGTGAAATTCACCTGTGAAGATGAAGATCAGCAGAGAGGCGAATTTGTCTTGATTTTGTCGGGTGTGTCTGATGATGAAGTGCTCGATAACGAGGTGCTGTTAGCGCAAGAAAAACTGCTCGTCAGGTTGCTCGCAGATCTGCCACCCAAAAAAGCTGTTCAGGTGGTGTGTGATATTTATCCGGGTGATAAGCGCAAGCTTTATGAGAAAGCGGTCGCGTTTAAGCAATCTTAAAGGGCGCAAAAGGAATATTTATAAGTATTGAATTGCGGTTCAGTTTTTTGTCGTGCAAAATGTATACAGATTGTTACAACTTTTATTTATTAATTACGTGGCTGCTATGAAAACGCGAAAGGCTGTTTACAAGGGGATTACAGTTCTGGTGATATTAATTGCCTTGCCTCTTGCTGCCCGTTCTTTTGAATTGCTTTCAGAAGGGGCCATGGGTTCCGTCTCCGCAGTAACGGCAAATTCAGCTGAAGAAATTATCAATATAGCGGGCTCAACAGCAGCCGGCTTAAGAATTGATGATGAATATGAGGCCTTACCTTTTAAATCTAACGCCAAGGTAGATCAATATGCAACGGATGAGGTTTCGGAAGAGTTAAATTATGCGCTAACCAAAGAAGTAGGCGCTTGGGTTGAGACGCTCAGAAAGACTTCTGAAGATGTTAATTCCTCAGCCTTGGAAGTAGGCTATATTGATGAGCTTCCTCAGTCCTCTTTTGATGAAGCGGCGTTTGTCGTTCGTGATGAAGAGTTTGATCGTTTGGTGTTCAGGCCTGAAACCAACAGGGAAGATGGTCAGAATGATACCATTTATCAGCTTGGGCGTGTTGAGCAAACAATCACCAAACTTCAGCAAAACCTGGACTCCGTGCAATATATTATTGAGCGGAAGGTAGATTTTGTCGCAACAATAGATGCATCCATATCAGATGATACGCCCTCAATTGGTAGTGGCTACATCACAAACCTGACCAGCGTTTCTAATGTTAAAATAGCTGCCATCAGAGACTAAGCACTATTCTAAATTTTTATTAATAGTGTCTCTCAAACTATTGCTTGATTAATTAGCTTTATCATAATAACTTTACCTAGAGCTTGCTAGGCAATCGCTGTACCAGTTTATGGTATGGAGGAAAGTCCGGGCTCCACAGAGCAGAGCGCCAGGTAACGCCTGGGAGGCGAAAGTCTACGGAAAGTGCAGCAGAGAGGAAACCGCCTAAGTCAGCTAGTCTGAACGGTAAGGGTGAAAAGGTGCGGTAAGAGCGCACCGCATGACTGGTAACAGTTCATGGCGATGGTAAACCCCGCTCGGAGCAAGACCAAATAGGAATCCAAAGGCGTGGCTCGCGCTGGATTCGGGTAGGTTGCTTGAGCTGAGCGGTGACGTTCAGCCCAGATGAATGATTGTCCTCGACAGAACCCGGCTTATCGGCAAGCTTTTCTCTTCTTTCTAAAGAGCGAACGCTCTCAGATCAAATAAAATCAAAATATTTATTTTAATAATAAAATAATCTTAATCTTAAGGTATTCTCTTAAGTTCCCTCTATATCCATCAGATTTATATCAATTTTCCTTGTTTATTCTGGCGCATTTACGCTGTCTTTTTCTTTAAGTCTTTGTCTGCAAGTGTTTTTTTCCTCTTTTTTGTCTCTCATTTTGCTTGATTTGTATTAATCTAATTTCTATAGTGGGTAAAAGTAGTAGAAAGTGGTAAAAAATGGTTTTTTTTACGTGTTGTGTGGGTTTGAGCGGATAAATAATGTTTCTAGGCAGTCACGCTATCAATATGGATCCAAAAGGGCGCATGGCGATTCCGACAAAAATTCGGGAATCGTTAGTGTCTTCTTGTGAGGGTCGAATGGTGGTTACTGCCCATACTGAGGAGCGATGTTTGCTGGTTTACCCTGAAGAACAGTGGAAGGAGATACTCCCTAAGATCGAAAGCCTTCCTAGCTTTAATAAAGTTGCCAGAAGAGCACAGCGTTTGCTGATTGGTTATGCGACGCCTTTAGAGATGGATGCAAATGGCCGTATTTTGGTGCCACCAACATTGCGTGAATATGCCAATTTAGAGAAGAAACTAATGCTTGTTGGTCAGGGTAAGAAGTTTGAGCTATGGAGTGAAGATCGCTGGTTTAGCTGGCTGGATGAGGCGGACCAGGGGGATGATATCCCTGAAGAAATGCAGTCCCTTTCGTTGTGAAGCCTCTTATGTCGGATGCTTATAACGCTCATGAGACAGTTTTGCTGCAAGAAGCTGTTGATGCTTTGGTTGTTGATGCGGAAGGGGTTTATGTTGATGCAACGTTTGGGCGAGGTGGGCATAGCCGGGCAATATTGGAAAAATTAGGTCCTGGAGGGCGCTTGATAGCGATCGATAAGGATCTGGATGCGTTGGAAAAAGCCCGCGAAATGTTTAAGGGTGATGCCAGGTTTGAGGTTGCTCATGGATCATTTGCAGATATAAAAAGCCATCTTGTATCAAGAAAAGTCGATAAGGTTGATGGTATTTTGGCGGATTTGGGTGTGTCTTCTCCGCAACTTGATGAGGCAGAGAGGGGGTTCAGTTTTCTTAAAGATGGCCCTTTGGATATGCGCATGAATCAGTCCGAGGGTATGAGTGCTTCTGAGTGGCTTTCATCAGCATCTACCCAGGAAATTACCCAGGTTCTTAGGGAGTTTGGTGAAGAGAAATATGCTAAGAGAATTGCGTCTGCCATTTATGAAGCGTGTTCGCTAGGGCCGATAACCAATACTCTGGACTTGGCCAAAATTATAGCCGAGGCAAACCCATCATGGGAAAAGCATAAGCATCCGGCAACGCGCTCTTTTCAGGCTATCCGGATCAGGGTTAACAATGAATTGGATGACTTAAGAAAGTTGTTGGAGCATGGAAGCGAATGTTTGAGAGTGAGTGGACGCTTGGTTGTTATCAGTTTTCACTCCTTGGAAGATCGAATTGTTAAGCAGTTTATGCGTGAAAAAACCAAAGGAAATGCGCCGCCTCCCAATGTGCCAGTATTTGAAAAGGATATTCAGCGCAACTTCAAGTTGGTAGGAAAGGCGATAAAGCCCACTGAAAAGGAAATTTCAAATAACGTTCGTGCACGGAGTGCCGTGATGCGAGTTTTGGAGAAAATTTCTGATGAATAAAATAAAAATATTTTTTCCGTTGGTGCCTGTGTTGTTAAGGCAAGGTAGGGGTGGATTCGGTTTAAAAAGTGTCGAATCAGATCATCCGGTTTTTATTGACTTGATTTATCAGATGGTTGAAGGCGTTAACTATGTTAAGTCTCAAGTATCAGTTAAAGGCTTAATCGTTACATTAATGTTGAGCTTGATGATTTTGATGTCTGCCATTGGTGTAGTGCATTCCTCTCATCTAAGTCGACAATTGTTTGCAGAGCAATCCCTGTTGCTTGACAGAAATGATCAGCTGCAACTCGAGTGGGCTCAGTTGTTGCTGGAACAGAGTGCGTGGAGTTCGCCTGACAGGCTGGAAAGTGTCGCGACGAGTGAATTGAATATGAAAATTCCCGAAGCAAAAGATATTAATCTGGTTTATTGAGAGTAGCGACCATGTCTGAATTAAAGGCGCGTGCATTCAAAACGGTTTGGAGATATCAGTTTTTTCTGATGTTTTTTGCTGTTTGCATGTTGGCCTTGATTTATCGTGCCATCGACCTTCATGTATTTGAACAGGCTTTCCTGGCGGAGCAAGGTGATGCACGAACCATAAGATTTGAACAGCTTGATGCTCATCGCGGAATGATTATGGATCGGCATGGTGAACCGCTTGCAGTAAGTGCACCAGTTGAGACGGTTTATGCAGACCCCTTGTTTCTGAATTTAAGTGTGTCTGAATTGGCAGAGTTGGCGCAAGCATTGGATGTGAGTGCTTCCTGGTTAGCTAAGAAGTTAGAGCATAATCAGGATAAACGCTTTGTTTATTTAAAAAGAAAAATGGCGCCGCATGAAGTGGAAAAAGTGTTGGCACTTAATTTAGACGGCATCTACAGTCAGCGGGAGTATAAGCGTTATTATCCAGTGGGTGAGGTTGCCGCACATGTTCTCGGTTTTACAAATATAGATGGGCAGGGGCAAGAAGGTCTAGAGCTTGCCTATGATAAGTGGCTCACTGGAAAATCCGGCAGAAAAGGTGTTTTAAAAAATCGCAAAGGAAAAGTCATAAGAGATTATGGGGAGCTGCAAGAAGCGGTTCCCGGCAATGACATTAAGCTTAGCCTTGATATGCGGATCCAGTATCTGGCTTATAAGGAGTTAAAGGCGGCGGTACAAACCCATAAAGCAAAAGCGGGTTCGCTGGTTATTCTTGATATCAAAACCGGTGAAGTGTTGGCGATGGTTAATCAGCCATCCTATAACCCGAATAATCGTGCAACGATAGATGTTTCTCATCTCAGAAACAGAGCAATAACAGACGTCTTCGAGCCGGGCTCTACGATGAAGCTGGCAACGATAGCGGCGGCGCTGGAATCAAAAAAATATAACATGAACACCCACTTGGATACCTCTCCTGGTTTTATTCGATTAAATGGTAAATCGATTCGTGATCACCGTAACTATGGTGAGTTAAGTTTGCTGGAGATTGTGGCCAAATCAAGCAATGTCGGAACCAGTAAAATAGCGCTGGATCTCACAGGAGATGTGGTCTGGGATATGTTTTATCGCTTGGGTTTCGGGCAGAACACAGGTATAGGATTTCCAGGGGAAAGTGTCGGGCAGCTGCCCGATTCCAGTCGTTGGCAGCCCCTGAAAGTTGCAACAATGTCTTATGGTTATGGGCTGAATGTTAATCTTCTCCAATTAGCGCAGGCATATATGATTTTTGGTAATGGCGGGATTAAATACCCGCTTTCTTTGATTCATCAGGATACGCCACCAGTGGGTGAGAAGGTGTTTGATACACGAATATCAGAATCCTTGAAAGACTCAATGAAGGCGGCTGTCTTGAAAGGCGGCACAGGAACGCGTGCGCAGTTGGAATTGTATGATGTAGGTGGTAAGAGTGGAACCGTTCACAATGTGGGTAAGTCCGGTTATGAGCAAAGCGAATACAAAGCGCTATTTGCTGGCGTGGCGCCTATTGATGAGCCTGAGATAGCAATAGTCGTGATGATCGATGCACCTGCTGGTGCCGAGTATTATGGTGGTGAAGTTGCCGCGCCTGTTTTTTCGCGCGTTGTTGACGGTGCTATGCGCTTGTTGAATGTTAGTCCTGATAAGGGCATTGCTCAGTCCTTGCTACCTAAATCTCAATCGGAGAAACGAGGTTAATATGACGCTTCGAAGCTCCTACAGTGATAGTTTGGCCAGATTGCTTAAAGGTATTTGCAAGGTGCCTGCAGCGCTGGATACACAAATTTATGGATTGGCATTAGACAGCCGGCAAGTTAAAAAAGGGGATTTGTTTCTGGCTTTGTCCGGGAGCCGTTCGGCGGCTACGGATCATATAAATGAAGCCGTGAGCAGAGGCGCTAATGCAGTGATAGCAGAAGGAAACCTGAATCAGGGAAAAGCTTTCGAAGATGGTTTTGCTGTTGAACTGTTTGTTGATAATTTGAGGGAAAAAATCGGTTTGATAGCAGATCGATTTTTTCGTTCTCCCAGTCTGGACGTCTCTGTGATTGGTGTTACCGGAACGAATGGTAAAACCTCTGTAACGAATTATCTGGCGAATTATTTCTCATACCAGGGCCAATCATCCGGAATTATCGGCACGCTGGGTTATGGCGTCGTGTCACAAGACAAGATCACCCTTCAGGAAACAGGCTTTACAACGCCAAATGTGGTTGAAGTGCATCGTTGCTTGGCGGAATTAAGGGATGCGGGCGTTAAAAATGTATTCATGGAAGTTTCTTCGCATGGCTTAAGTCAAAACAGAGTTGATGGTGTGCGCTTTGAGGGTGCTGTTTTTACAAACCTGTCTAGGGAGCACCTGGATTACCATGGCACCATGCAGGCCTATGCTGAAAGTAAAATGAAATTATTTGTTGTCGAAGGCTTAAAGTTTGCCGTCATTAATCGAGATGATGATTACGCAGATAGTTTCCTGAAGATTATTCCACCCACTGTTAATGTGCTTACTTACGGCTTGTCTGAGAGTGCACAAATATATGCGCCAGAATACCAGCTTCATACAGAAGGGAGTGAGACTATCCAGGCGACGGTAAATACACCATCAGGGGTTATAAATCTTCAATCCGGATTGATTGGTATCTTCAATCTCAGCAATCTACTTGCAGTGGTAGCAGTCGCAGAAGCTAAACAGGCATTAACAGAGTGTGAAAAAAGGATAAGTAAGCTTCGTTCAGTGAGCGGCAGAATGCAGGTTTTCAAAGCAAAGGGTAGACCAAGCGTTGTTGTTGATTATGCACATACACCGGATGCATTAGAAAAAGCGCTGAATGCATTAAAACCTCATTGTGAAGGAAAAATCGTTTTAGTGTTTGGCTGTGGTGGTGACAGAGATCCTGGAAAGCGGCCTCAAATGGCAGAAATAGCAGAGCGGCTTGCGGATCTGCTTATCGTTACTGATGATAATCCACGAAATGAAGATCCAGAAAAAATTACCCGGGAAATAGTGAGTGGCTTCAGTGCAGGCACCGTGGTTACCCTCGAACATGACCGACGAAAAGCAATCAGGATGGCTATCGACATGGCAGGTCAAAATGATCTGGTGTTGATTGCAGGTAAGGGTCACGAAACATGGCAAGAAATCAAGGGAGTCAAAAAATACTTCAGTGATATTGAGCAGGTTAAGGAAATGCTTGGTTTGAAACTGTGCACAGATATGGTGGAGGCATCTGCTTAGTATGCTGAAACCTGTGAGTTTGTCTGTCTTGAATGACGCGATTGCCGGAAAAATGCTTGGCAAAGATGTTCAAGTATCCAATGTTTCGATAGATACACGTGCGATTCAACAAGGCGATTTATACATTGCGCTTAAAGGTGAGCATTTTGATGGACATCAATTTGTTGAGCAGGCTGCGCTGAAAAAATGTATAGCTGTTGTAGTCAGTGACCTGTCTGTTCTTGAGCGTGCTGTTAAGGACCACGCTGTATCAGGTTTGTGTGTTGATAATACCTTGCGTGCATTAGGAGAGTGTGGCCGCATCAATAGGCAGCAATTTAAAGGTGCTGTTGTAGGGCTCACCGGATCAAGTGGAAAGACCACCACTAAAAACATGTTGGAAAGTATTCTCTCTGAAAAAGGCCCGACTTGCGCGACGCAAGGTAACTATAACAACGAAGTCGGTGTGCCATTGACCTTGTTGAATATTAAATCAGAGCACCAATTCGCA